>JAFIHR010000016.1 GCA_017849325.1 Xanthobacter autotrophicus
CAGCTGGTCGGCTATGCGGTGAAGTATTTCCACGACTTCGTGAAGCCGAACAAGGTGTTCCGCGCGCCCGATGAAGTCGAGCGCGCGGCGCTGGAAACGCTGGACGCGGCGCTTGCCACCCTGCCCGAGGGCGCGGACGCGGACGCCATCCAGAACGTGCTCTACGACGTCGCCCGCCCCATCCCGCGCTATCAGGACCTGAAGGCCAAGGGCGCGACGCCCGAGCGCCCCGGGGTCTCCATCGAGTGGTTCAACACCCTTTACCAGGTGCTGCTCGGGCTTGAGCGGGGTCCGCGCTTCGGCTCCTTCGTGGAGATCTACGGCGTGCCGGAGACGCGCGCGCTGATCGAAAAGGCGCTGAAGGGCGAGCTTTCCGCCGGCTGAGCCCGGCGCGCCCCGCACCCCTTCCGGTGCCCGGCCCCCGGAAGCGGCCCGAGGTGCCGCTCCGGGGCGGTAGCGCCGTGGCGAGCCGCCTCCCCTTGTCAGCCATGTCCATTGCCCGAGGACGGCGCGTCCCGCGCGGCCGCCCGTGCCGTGCCCTATCGGCGGGGTCGGGGCGGCGCGGCCGCGCGGTGGCACGCCGCATCCTGTTTGCCGGCACCTTAATCCCTCTGCCGATTGACCTTTGGTGAAATTACCATAGATTACGAGTACGAACCTATTTTATTACCGTTTACTACTGTGAAAAAGGACGCCGCCATGTCGCTTCGCCTTGGGGATACCGTTCCCGACTTCACCGCCCAGACCACCGAAGGCCCCATCAACTTCTATGAGTGGCTCGGCGACAGCTGGGCCATCCTGTTCTCCCATCCGAAGAACTTTACCCCGGTGTGCACCACCGAGCTCGGCCAGGCCTCGCACCTCAAGGGCGAGTTCGAAAAGCGCGGCGTGAAGCTCATCGGCCTGTCGGTGGATTCGGTCGAGAACCATCCGGCCTGGGTCGGCGACATCAAGGACGCCACCGGCGCCACCTTGAACTTCCCGCTCATCGCCGATGCCGATCGCAAGGTCTCCGACCTCTACGACCTCATCCACCCCAACGCCAACGACACGCTCACCGTCCGCTCGGTGTTCATCATCGGCCCGGACAAGAAGCTGAAGCTGTCGCTGACCTATCCGGCGTCCACCGGCCGCAACTTCCAGGAGATCCTGCGGGTGGTGGATTCGCTCCAGCTCACCGCCAAGCATTCCGTCGCCACCCCGGTGGACTGGAAGAGCGGCGATGACGTCATCATCGTGCCGTCCCTCTCGGACGATGCCGCCAAGGAGAAGTTCCCCGACGGCTGGAAGACGGTGAAGCCCTATCTGCGCGTGGTGCGCCAGCCCGGCTCCTGAGCCGCGATCCGGCGCCGGACCAGCCGCGCCCATGAAAAAGGGGGCCTTGCGCCCCCGCTTTTTCGACCACGGTTTTTCACGGCTCTGCCCGGCCGGGACCCCTGTCCCGGTCCCCTCACCCTCCCCCGCCGATGCGGGAGAGGGTTTTTTTGTCAGGCGCTCATGATGTAGCCGCGCAACGCCTCGCTCTCGCGCTCCATCTCCTCCACGCGATGCTTCACCACGTCGCCGATGGAGATGATGCCCACGAGCTTGTTGTCGGAGACCACCGGCACGTGGCGGAAGCGCCCGCGCGTCATGCGCTCCATGATCACCGGCATCACCTCGTCGGGGGTGCAGGTCACCACCGCGCGGGTCATCACCATGGGCAACGGCGTCGACAGCACGGCAACGCCACGCTCGCCCAGGAGCCGCACCACGTCGCGCTCGGACAGGATGCCTTCCACGCCGCCGTTTTCGTCCACCACCACCACGGCGCCGATGTGATGCTCGGCGAGCAGCTTCACCGCGTCGGCCAAAGTGGCGCTGGGCGCGATGGTGACCACGTTTCCGCCTTTGGACTTCAAGATACCACTCACCGTCATCGATGCGCTCCCTATTGTGCGCCGCCCCCTGCGCGCCGGTGCCGTCCGGCGTCCCTTTCGGGGATGACGCATTCCCAAGGGAAGATGATCCCTCGGCAACGCGTGCGACGCAAGGGCGCAGCAAAATTTCAACAGGAGAGACGGCCGTCCGCTCACGCCTCGCCGCGGCGCGGCACCGGATCGAACAGGGCGAACAGCAGCAGGCCGGCGAGGAAGCCGCCCACATGGGCCTGCCACGCCACCTCGGCGCCCTCCGCGCCCGGCACGGAAATGCCGACGCCGAACAGCAGATTGAGGCCGAACCAGACGGCCACGAACACCAGGATGCGCCGGTCGCGGAAGCTGCTGCCGAGCGAGCCAGCCGGCCGGTGGTCCGCCGCCGGATGACCGGCGCCGCCGCCGAGCGCCGCCCCGGGGGCGAAGGCGAAGCGGATGGCTGCCGCCATGGTTCCCGAAACCGTGGCCGATGCGCCGATCATGGGCAGGATGCCGTCCAGATGGCTGACGAGATGGGCGAGCGCGCCCGCCGCCGCCGTCACGGCGCAGAACAACAGGAAGCGCACCGTGCCGAAGCGCCGCGCCACCGGCGTGCCGAAGGCGAGGAACCAGATGAGGTTCACCACCAGATGCACCCAGTTGGCGTGCAGAAGCGCGTAGCTGACGAAGGTCCAGACCTGCGCCCCGAAGCCGCCCGGCAGATAGAGGTGGGCGTCCGGCAGATAGCGCACCGGGATGAAGGCGAAGGTGGCCAGCACCTCGAGATCGGCCTGCGGCGACAGCAGCAGGGTCCGCACGAGATGGATGCCGACGAGCGCCACCGCGAGCCCGGAGATCACCCCGGGCACGTTGAAGATGGGCTCCCGGTAGGACATCGGCGGGGTGGGACGGTTCTCGAGCACAGGGGAGGAGATAGGCACGGCGCGCCCGGGCGGCAAGCGTAAACCGCCATCCGCCCCGCTACCGTTCCCCTTTTGAAAGACGCCTCGCGGGCGTTCATCCGCCGCCGTCGCGAAGGTTCGGGGCGAGGCGGTAGCCCCCAGCCGGCGGGTTAAGGTTAATGAAAGGTTGACGGCGCCTTTGCGGCGAAGTTCGGGCATTATGATTTTGTTAACTGTCTCGCGGATGCCGCCATGCCCCGGTCCCACCTCG
>JAFIHR010000154.1 GCA_017849325.1 Xanthobacter autotrophicus
CCCGACGTCGCCGTGGCCATGCGGGAGATTTCGCTCTCCACCCCCGACGAGCCGCCGGTGCGCGTCTACGACACCTCCGGCCCCTATACGGATCCCGAGGCGGTCATCGACCTCACCAAGGGCCTGCCGCTCTTGCGCGCCCAGTGGATCCGCGACCGCGGCGACGTGGAGGAAGTTCCGGGCCGCGCCATCAAGCCCGAGGACAACGGCCTGAAGGACGGCCAGTCCTCCACCTTGCCCCAGTTCGATCTGACCGGCCGCCAGCCGCTGCGCGCCAAGCCGGGCCATCGCCCCACCCAGATGGCCTATGCCCGCGCCGGCATCATCACCCCCGAGATGGAATATGTGGCCGCCCGCGAGAACCTCGCCCGCGCCAACGGCGGCGCCCATCCGCGCTACAAGGCCATGGGCCTCGGCGCCGCCATCCCGGAGGACATCACCGGCGAGTTCGTGCGCCAGGAGGTGGCCCGCGGCCGCGCCATCATCCCCAACAACATCAACCACCCGGAAACCGAGCCGATGGCCATCGGCCGGAACTTCCTGGTGAAGATCAACGCCAATATCGGCAATTCCGCCGTCACCTCGGGCGTGGCGGAGGAGGTGGACAAGCTGGTCTGGTCCATCCGCTGGGGCGCCGACACGGTGATGGACCTCTCCACCGGCAAGAACATCCACACCATCCGCGAATGGATCATGCGCAATTCGCCGGTGCCCATCGGCACCGTGCCGATCTATCAGGCGCTGGAGAAGGTGGGCGGCATCGCCGAGGAGCTGACCTGGGAGATCTTCCGCGACACGGTGATCGAGCAGGCCGAGCAGGGCGTCGACTACATGACCGTGCACGCCGGCGTGCGCCTGCCCTTCGTGCCGCTCACCGCCGACCGCGTGACGGGCATCGTCTCGCGCGGCGGCTCGATCATGGCCAAGTGGTGCCTCGCCCACCATAAGGAGAGCTTCCTCTACGAGAATTTCGAGGAGCTGTGCGCCATCCTCGCGCAATATGACGTGGCCTTCTCGCTGGGCGACGGCCTGCGCCCCGGCTCCATCGCCGACGCCAACGATGCCGCGCAGTTTGCCGAGCTGGAGACCCTCGGCGCCCTCACGGAAGTGGCCTGGAAATACGATTGCCAGGTGATGATCGAGGGCCCCGGCCACGTGCCGCTCCACCTCATCCGCGAGAATGTGGAGAAGCAGCTCACCGTCTGCCACGAGGCGCCCTTTTACACCCTCGGCCCGCTGGTGACCGACATCTCCCCCGGCTACGACCACATCGCCTCGGCCATCGGCGCGGCCATGATCGGCTGGTTCGGCACCGCCATGCTCTGCTACGTGACGCCGAAGGAGCACCTCGGCCTGCCCGACCGGGACGACGTGAAGGCCGGCGTCATCGCCTACAAGATCGCCGCCCACGCAGCCGATCTCGCCAAGGGGCATCCGGCGGCGCGCATCCGCGACGATGCGCTCTCGCGCGCCCGCTTCACCTTCCGCTGGCGCGACCAGTTCGCCCTCTCCCTCGACCCGGACACGGCCGAGTGCTTCCACGACCAGACCCTGCCGGCGGAAGGCGCCAAGATCGCCCATTTCTGCTCCATGTGCGGGCCGAAATTCTGCTCCATGAAGATCTCCCAGGAGCTGAAGATCGAGGCCGGCGACATCGCCAAGGCGGAGGCGGACAACACCGCCGCCGCCGGCATGGCCGAGATGTCGCGCCGCTTCCGCGAGGGCGGCGGCGAGATCTATGCGCCGGCCCCCGATGTCGCCCCGCCCCCGCCCGCGGGGGAATGACGGCACCGGGCCGACGAACGGGCGGCGCGCTCCCTTCCGGGGAGGCGGCGCCGCCCGAGACGACCCGGAACGCGCGCAGACGACGGAAGGCGGGGATTTCTGCGCCGCAAGGGGTCCTTCGCCCCTTGAAATCGGCAGGCGTCTTGCGTAGGTTCCGCGCTCGCCTCGTCGGGCGCCGCAGCGCGTCCCGGCCGAGTGCCTTGCAGGTGTAGCTCAGTTGGTTAGAGCGCCGGTCTGTGGAACCGGAGGTCGGTGGTTCGAGCCCACCCACCTGTACCATCTACCATCGCAAATTTTCGGAAGATCAGCGGAACTTACGGTTTTGTGCGGGCCCCGCGCAGCCGATCCGCTGCAACTCGGTGCACCCCGCCTTCATCGAGGGGGCCATGGCGGAACAGGTGGCCGCGCTCTCCCGTGCGCCGGAGCGGGTCCGGGAGAAGCGGGCCGCCGACATTCCCCTGGGCCGGCTGGCCCAGCCGGAGGAGATCGCCGCGGTGGTGATCTTCCTGTTGTCGGATGCCTCAGGCTTCATGACTGGATCGGAGGTCATCGCCGATGGCGGCCTGTCGGCCAGATAGCCCGGCGTCGACCGTTGTTGAAACAGATCCGGACGGAGAAAGGGGTGGGCGCCCGGGTGAGGCCGCCCACCCCCACCTCCACGCATGCCACGCGCGAACACCTCAATCCGGTCAGATCAGCGCGCGCCGGGCCACGGCGCCGACAGAATGGAGCAAGCTCAGGCCACACCGCCGCAAGAAGATCGCGATAAAAAATCTTACGTAAATGTACAGACATCAGCGACAAAATCCAGCAATGCGTTCAGACTCCACGCATCACTCAGGTGCCACGCTCCAGAGCAACAACAGTGCCCGGCAGGCAACAGGGACGCCCTGACAAAGCAGGTATGCGCGCCGAAGCATTTGAAACCAAATTCAGTTCGGCACGAAATCCTGCGGAAACTGGCCGGGACCACAACCCCGGCGTCGAAACCGGGCACGTCCCGACGATAAAGGAGTGATGTATACATCATGCGTCTCACAGTCGCTGCACTTGCCGCCATCGCGGCGTTCTCTGCCACGCCCGCCCACGCGGGGATTCACCTCAACGCATTGCAGCCGAATGCGTTGCAACCGAACGCACTTCAGCCGAACGCGCTGCAGCCCAATGCCATCACCCTCAACGCGATCACCCTCAACGCCATCACGTTGAACGCCATCACGTTGAACGGATCGCAGCTCAATTGCGTTGATCCCTGCGGTCTGAACACCTCGTCGATGGTGCGTTCGCAGGCCGCCGCCGTGCAGCCGGGCTACGCGCCCCAGCCGATCTCCGTTCTCGCCATCGAGCTCGGGGACGGGACCAAGCTGGTCGGCAGCCGCTAAGCGAGCCGCTCCTCAGGGCAGGCCGGACTTCCGGCCTGCCCACCACCCAGACGCCCAGAGAACCAACCCGCCACGCCCGGTCGCACGTCTGTCGGGACCGGGCGCGGGATTTGCCGCTCCACAGGAAACTGCCATGACGTTCTGGCTCACGCTGCTGCTCGCGCTTGCCGCCGCCTCCCCCCTTTGCGCCCAGGACCGGCTTGCCGGCGTCGAGGTCCAGGGGAGCGAGCTGGTCGCCCACACCGCCTCCGGCCGAACCCTGCGCGGCGCCGACTTCACCGGCGCGACCCTCACCATGTCGCTCGATGGACAGGCCGCCGTCGCCGTGCGCATCGACAGCGTCGGACCCGACGCGCGTGCCAGCAGCGATGACGTCCTCGCCTACGCCCTGAGTGTGCGCGATGCCCTCGGCGCCTGGCAGCCCGCGTGCGAAGCTGATCCCTATGGCGAGCACTTGGCGATTCTCCAGCCCGCACCCCGTGGCACCATCGCCATCTGGTGCACCGCCGGCACCTACGCCAAGTGCATCCGATTCGGCTATCGGCCGTGGGCGAAGGGCCCCCATGGCGAGCCGCTTGCTCCCTACCACCTCGCCTGCAACAAGCTGCTGCGCGCCGACTATTGCGGTGACAACCACGGCACCACGCGGACCGGCATGCTGGTGGACATCTACGACACCATCGGCATCAACGCCCCCGCCCGCCGTCCGGACATGCCTTTCGAGGCCGCCTGGAACGCGGATGGCGCCGTCTGCGTCGCCCATCCCCGGGTGCCGCAGAACGTCAGCCTCGCGCATCTCGCTGAAACATGCCCCCGCCTGCGTGAAAAGATTGGAACACTCTGCACCGAAGAGAGCGCGCGCAGCATCGGTGAACCGCTTCTGTTCGACGCCTCGCGCGGCGACGGCGTCATCGAATCGGAACGGAAGCAGAAATGAGGAGGTGCTTGGCTGACTTGCGGCCAGGGAAAAATCGGCTTTTTCGATCCGGCTCGGGATCCTTTGGCGCACGCTTACTTTCCGCTGCACATGCAGAGTGCTTCCGCCAACATCGCCTACACGCTGTCGCGCCGGCGCTCCTGCGATGACACCACGGAGGCGGCGCCCATCGCCGGACGTTTCGGCGCCGGCGTTCCATGTCCTGAGCATGGACGGCGCAGCCCCGCTCCCCGCGCCGCGGAGGGGTCGCCGGGAGATGCCCCGCGGCCGCGCGCCTCAGCGCACCGGCTTGCGCGGCTCATAGGCAGCGCGTTCGATGCCGTAGCGGGCGAGCTTATCGTAGAAGGTCTTGCGCGGGATGCCGAGGGTGTCGAGCGTCGCCCGCACGTCGCCCTGATGGCGCTCCAGGGCCTCGCGGATGAGGTTGGCCTCGATGGCGGCAAGCCGGTCCGGCAGGCTCGCCGCCGCCTCCCCCACCGCCGCCGGGAGGGCGCGCGGCTGCTCGGCGAGGCCCAGCGCCACTCGCTCGGCAAAGTGGACCAGCTCGCGGACGTTGCCGCTCCACGCATTCTCCACCAGATGGCGCTCCACCGAGCGGTCGTGCCTCGGCAGCTCGCGGCCGTGCTTCTGCGCCGCGCGGGCGAGAAAATGGGCGAACAGCAGCGGCACGTCGCGGCGGCGCTCGCGCAGCGGCGGAATACGCAGGGTCACCACGTTGAGGCGGTAATAGAGATCCTCGCGGAAGTCGCCGCGCTGCCCGGCGTCCCCGAGATCGACCTTGGTCGCCGCCACCACGCGAAGATCCACCGGGCGCAGATCGTTGGAGCCGAGCGGGGCGATGGCGCGGGTCTCCAGCACCCGCAGCAGCTTCACCTGCGCGCTCGGCGGCATGCTCTCCAGTTCGTCGAGGAACAGCGTGCCGCCGCTCGAATGCTCGATGCGGCCGAGCCGCTTCTTCACCGCCCCGGTGAAGGCCCCCGGCTCGTAGCCGAACAGCTCGCC
>JAFIHR010000155.1 GCA_017849325.1 Xanthobacter autotrophicus
CCTGTCGGTGATGGTGCCGATGGCGGCGGCGTCCCGCCCCAGCGGATGGGCTTTCAGGGCGGCCAGCGCCGCTTCCGCCTCATCGGGCGGCACCACGGCGAGGATCTTGCCCTCGTTGGCGAGATAGAGCGGGTCGAGGCCCAGGATCTCGCAGAAGCCCTGCACCTCCGGGCGCATGGGCAGGGCGAGCTCCTTCAGCCGCACGCCCACGGCGCTGGCCTCCGCCAGCTCGTTGACCACCGAGGCGACGCCGCCGCGGGTGGCATCGCGCATCAGGCGCAGCGAGGGCGCGGCGGAAATCAGCGCCTCGATGAGGCCGTGCAGCGCCGCGCAATCGCTCTCGATGGTGGTCTCAAGGGCGAGATCGCCCCGGGCATTGAGGATGGCGGCGCCGTGATCGCCCAAAAGGCCGTTCACCAGCACCACGTCGCCGGGCCGGGCCTTGGCGATGGAGACGTCGAGCCTCTTGCGCACCACGCCGATGCCGGTGGTGGTGATGAAGAGCTTGTCGCAGGCGCCGCGCGCCACCACCTTGGTGTCGCCGGTGGCGATGGCGACGCCCGCGTCCCGTGCCGTCTGCGCCATCGACGCGACCACCCGGCGCAGCACCTCCACCTCCAGCCCCTCCTCGATGATGACCGCGCAGGAGAGGGCCACGGGCCTCGCCCCGCCGACCGCCAGGTCGTTGATGGTGCCGCACACCGCCAGCTTGCCGATATCGCCGCCGGGGAAGAACAGAGGATCCACCACGAAGCTGTCGGTGGTGAAGGCGAGGCGGTCGCCCTGAGCAGCGAGCGTGGCAAGGTCGAAGCGGGCCTGGTCCTCGGGCGCGGCGCGGCCCTCGCCGGCGAACGCGGCGAGGAACACGTCGTCGATGAGGTCGCGCATGGCGCTGCCGCCGCCGCCATGGGCGAGGGTGATGGTCTTCTGGGTGAGGGCGCGGCGCGGCGCGGTGAAGGGGGCGCTCATGCGGCTTCTCCCTTGATGCCGCCGTACTGGTAATAGGCCGCGCAGGAGCCCTCGGACGACACCATCAGCGCGCCGAGCGGCCGCTCGGGGGTGCAGCCCTTGCCGAACTCCGGGCAGGCCCACGGCTTCAAGGCGCCGGTGAGCACCTCGCCGCAGCGGCAGGAGGCGGGGTCCGCCACCTTGATGTCGGGCACGGCGAAACGGCGCTCGGCATCGAAGGCGGCGTAAGGCTCTTTCAGCCGCACGCCCGAGCCGGCGATGGAGCCGAGGCCGCGCCATTCGAAGGTGGGGCGGGGCTCGTAGACCTCCGCCACCGCCTTCAGCGCCGCCGGATTGCCATGCTCGGGCACCACACGAGCGTACTGGTTCTCGATCTTCGCTTCACCCGCCTCAAGCTGCCGCAGCACCATGAGGAGGGATTGCAGGAGGTCGATGGGCTCGAAGCCCGCCACCACGAGGGGCTTGTGGAACTCCTCCGCGATGAAGCGGTACGGCGCGGTGCCGATCACCATGGACACGTGCCCCGGCCCGATGAAGCCGTCGATGCCGAGGTCCGGCTGCTCCAGCAGCGCGCGGAGCGTGGGAATGATGGTGATGTGGTTGCAGAACAAGGAGAAGTTCTGCACCCCCTCCCTCGCGGCGCGCAGCACGGTCAGCGCGGTGGATGGCATGGTGGTCTCGAAGCCGAGGCCGAAGAACACCACCTGCCGCTCGGGATTGCGCTTCGCCAGGGTGAGCGCGTCGAGGGGCGAATAGACCATGCGCACGTCGGCGCCCTCGGCCTTGGCCTGCAAGAGGCTCTTCTTCGAGCCCGGCACCCGCATGGCATCGCCGAAGGTGGCGAAGATCACCTCCTCGCGCTCGGCGATGGCGACGCAATCGTCCACCCGGCCCATGGGCAGCACGCACACCGGGCAGCCCGGCCCGTGCACGAACTCCACGAGGTCGGGCAGCAGCCCTTCGAGCCCGTAGCGGAAGATGGCGTGGGTATGCCCGCCGCACACCTCCATGATGGCGAAGGGCTTGTCGCGCCCGCGCTCCAGGCGCGCGGCGATGGCCTCGATCTCCTTCACCAGAGCGGCGGCCAGCGCCGGATCGCGGAACTCATCGACGAAGCGCATGGGGACCTCCCGGAATCTCGACGTCCACGGAGCCGGTGGTCAGCGCCTCCATCTCCGCTTCCGCCTCGCCGATCTCGGCGAGCACCTTCAGGGTGGCGGCGGCCTCCTCCTCGTCGATGATGCTCATGGCGAAGCCCACATGCACCAGCACCCAGGCCCCCACGAGATCCGACAAGGGCGCGCCGGGCTCGGCCACGCACACCACGTCCACGGCGCGGCGCACGCCCGAGACGTCCACCACGCACAGCATGGCCGCTTCGTCCGCCACCGCGACGATCTGGCCGGGAATGCCGAGGCACATCTTGGCGCCCTCCTAATGGGACCGGGCAAACGCGCTGTCGCGCGAGATGCCGTAGCGGTCGAGCTTGGCCCGAAGGCCGACGCGGGAGAGGCCCAGCTCCTCCGCCGCCCGGCTCTTGTTCCAGCGGCAGCGCACCAGGGTCTCGGTGAGGATGGAGGCCTCCATGCGCTCGATGCGGTCCTTCAGCGGGCCGGCCTGGGCGAGCGTGATGGCCTCCGGCTCGCCCCGTGCGCCGTTGCCGTTACCGTTGGCCTCGCCCTTGGCGATGGTGGCGGCGGCGGCGCGCACCACGTGGGGCG
Source organism: Xanthobacter autotrophicus (assembly GCA_017849325.1). Classification (GTDB taxonomy): domain Bacteria; phylum Pseudomonadota; class Alphaproteobacteria; order Rhizobiales; family Xanthobacteraceae; genus Xanthobacter; species Xanthobacter autotrophicus_B. The sequence goes on from JAFIHR010000155.1 coordinate 2,691, forward strand.
AGAGCAGGTCGGCGCCCAGGGTGTCGCGCTCGGCCAGCACCAGCATGCGGGTGATCTCGTTCTGCAGCTCGCGCACGTTGCCGGGCCAGTCGTAGGCGGCGAGGCAGGCGAGCGCCTCGTCGGTGAAGCCCTTCACCTTCTTGCCGTGCTGGGCGACGAGGCCGTCGAGGATGGTGCCGGCGAGCACCGCCACGTCGGCGCGCCGCTCGCGCAGTGGCGGCAAAGTGAGCACCATGGCGGCGAGGCGGTAGTAGAGGTCCTCGCGGAAGCGGCCGAGGCCCACCTCGCCGATCAGCTCGCGATGGGTGGCGGCGACGACGCGCACATCCACCCGCTTCGATTCGTTGGAGCCCACCGGACGGATCTCGCCTTCCTGCAGGAAGCGCAGCAGCTTCACCTGGAAGGCGGGCGAGACGTCGCCGATCTCGTCGAGCAGGATGGTGCCGCCGTCCGCCTGGTCGAGCAGGCCGATGCGGGTGACGTGGGCGCCGGTGAACGCCCCCTTCTTGTGGCCGAACAGCTCGGATTCCAGGAGCTCGTCGGGGATCGCCCCGCAATTGACGGCGAAGAAGGGCCGTTCCGACCTCAGGCTGGAATAATGGATGGCGCGGGCGAGCAGCTCCTTGCCCGTCCCGGTCTCGCCGTGGATCAGCACCGGAACGTCGAAGGTCGCGACCTGCGCCGCCCTGGTGCACACCTGGCTCAGGGGCGAGCCCGCCGCCCGCACCAGGGAATCGAAGTGGAAATTCTGCGCCACCCGCGCGCGCTGCACCGAGAGCCGCGCTTCGGCGGTGGGGGCGGTGAGCTTCATCTCCAGGTTCAGCCGCTCGTGATCGCGCTGGAGCTGGAAGAGATGCGCCGCGTTGCGCGCCGCCAGGAGCAGCTGGTCGGGATGCCACGGCTTGGGGATGAACTGGTAGATGCCGGCCGCGTTGATGGCGCCGATCATGTCCTCCGGCTCGGTGTAGCCGGTGACGATGATGCGCAGGATGTCGGGCCAGCGCTCGCGCACCTGGGTGAGCAGCGCGACGCCGGAGGTCTTCGGCATGCGCTGGTCGCAGAAGATCACCTGGATCCACTCGTTCTCCAGGATGCGCAGCGCCTCCTCCGCATCGAGGGCGGTGAAGACGTCGAACTCCTCGTCGAGCACGCGGGCGATGACCTCCACCGAGCGGGGCTCGTCATCCACCACCAGGATGGCGGGGCGGCGGCTCATGCCTTGACCTCCTTGAGCGCGGGGGGGACGAGCAGGGGAGAGGCATGGCCGGCGGCGGCGCGCAGGGCGCGGGCGGCTTCCTCGGCCCGCGCGGCGAGGGTGTCGAGGCGGGCCGCGCGGGCGCGGTCGAGCCAGGCGAGCCAGGGCGCGAGGCCGCCCTCCCGACGTGCCGCCACCTGGAGGATCTCCGCCCTCGGATTGATGCGGGCGATGTTGCGCTCAAGGGTGGCAAGGTCCGCGTCCACATGGGGCGCGAGGTCCGCCTTGGTGATGAGCACGAGGTCGGCGCCCTGGAAGATATCGGGATATTTCAGCGGCTTGTCGTCGCCCTCGGTCACCGAAATGAGGGTGACGCGGCAGCTTTCGCCGAGATCGAAGGCGGCGGGGCAGACGAGGTTGCCCACATTCTCGATGAACAGCACCCCGCCCGGCGGCAGGGGCAGCTTCTCAAGCGCGTGGCCCACCATGTGCGCATCGAGGTGGCAGCCCTTGCCGGTGTTGATCTGCACCGCCGGCGCCCCCACCGCGCGGATGCGGGCGGCATCGTTGTCGGTCTGCTGGTCGCCCTCGATGACCGCGGCGGGGATGCGGCCGGACAGCGCCTTGAGCGTCTCCACCAGGAGGGTGGTCTTGCCCGCGCCGGGGCCGGAGAGGAGGTTCAGGGCGAGAAGGCCCGCCGCATCGAAGCGGGCGCGGTTCTGCTCCGCATAGCCGTCGTTCTTGGCGAGGATGCCGGTCTCGATCTCCACCATGCGGGCCTGGGAGGGGCCGGGCGCATGGGCGCGGGCCGGGCCGCGGCCGTAGTCCAGTGTGCCGGCGGCCTCGTGCGGCGCGTGCTCGTGCGGGGCGTGAGCGTCGTGCGCATGGTCATGGTGCGCACGGTCATGATGCGCATGGCCATGCCCGGCCGGCTCGCCGTGGTGATGGGGGTGCCCGTCGCCGTGGGCGTGCTCGTGCCCGTGGGAATGCGCGTGCGGATGCCCATGCGCGTGCGGATGGCTGTGGGTGGTGCCGTCCGCATGGGTATGGGTGGAACCGGCCGCGCCGGTGGCATCGGAAATGGTGGCGCCGTCGCCGCCGCAGCCGCAAACCGTGCACATCACATCACCTCCAGATCCTTGATGGTCATCTCCGTGCCGCC
>JAFIHR010000156.1 GCA_017849325.1 Xanthobacter autotrophicus
CTCTCCGACATTTGAATGTTCACAGCCTATTGCCGACGTTTGTGAAGTTTGCGCAGGCAGATAAAATGGGGTGAATTGCGTGCCCGCGGCGAAAGCCGCTCCGATGCAAATGCTATTTAACGCGATGCAAATGCACGCTGTAAAAATCGCCTTATTCATGATTTTACCTCCAAAAATTGGAATTTAGATGGATGAAGAGGGGCGAATATTCGTCCCTCTTCCTTCTTAATGACTCGGCTTAGCGCACCGCGCGATCGTTAAGCCACGGCGAGGGCGAGGGAATGAAGGTCCCTGGGGTAGGCGCCTGAGGGCGGCTCATCTGCACCTTAGGCGAGCCGCTCGTTGTCCCAGAAAGACGGCCGCCGGGATAACTTTCCTGCTGCACGTCAAGGAATTCATGTCGCTCTTGCTCCTCCACGCCGAGCGTCGACGGATACGGCTCTGCGAAAGCCGTAAGCGGAGGGAGGATGAAACTAAGAGCAAGGACATAAATCTTCATGATTTAACCTCGAATGTCGAATTAAACTTGATTTATTTCATTTGTTTTCAACATTCGCGTAGCGAGGAGGGGGGATTTCTACGCCTAGGCCGACACCACTACGGGTCTCGTTCGCCCATTGCCCGCACACTCTCCACCCTGGGGGCCCCGACGACGCACCTTCATCGAAGGGGGAGACGTGCGGGCAAGCGTGGCACTCGCACCGCACCGCAGCGCAGGCCGGATTGCGGGTGTCTTCGTCACTCTGATGGTGGTTTTCATCCGTTAATGCGCTCGCTTCTAATGACATCGCGCTCGCGTTCCAGGAATACCCCGGAATACACAAGACTACGATCAGCATGAGACTTAGCAAAATGCTTCGGAGAAAGCCTCTCACACCGCCTCTCCCTCTTGATCGAAACGACCGAATATTGAATTCACCGGCTGGATTCCATAGTGCGTTGCTCGGACGGAACATCGCGCGTCTGGCCGGAACGGATAGATGTGCTGCGACCATGGGGCAACGGGTGAGTAACCCCGAGTTGGACGTCTCGAAAATCGTGCCTCTGCTTCTCACGATATGTCTTCGGTCGCGGATCGAGTGCCAGTGCCGGCGACGCGATGCCGAACACGAGCACGCACAAGGTGCCGCGGGCAACGTAGTTCCACACAGTACTTTTCATGACACACTTCCTTATGGGGTGGTGAACTTGGCCTGACCGGACTTGCCGGCCGGGGTTTTAATGAGCAGCGTGACCGCCGTGCCCTTGACGATGGTTGAGGGCGCCTTGCCGGCCAGGGTCTGACCGCCTGCGGTAAGCTGGATAGTCTTGCGATCGGCGCCGGAGGCCAGCATGGCAGAACCGGTAAAGCCGGCGGTATCGACCGGCTTGCCTGCCTCATCGACTACGTGGAAGGTCAAGGTCTCGCCCGAGACGACAAGTTCGGCATGGACGCCGGCGACGTCTTCCAAGGGGCCGCCATTGGGACCCTTCTGCGCACCATGGGCATGCTGGGCGAGGGCGGGCCCAGCGGCAAGCAGGCTGAAAGCGACGATCAGGCTCTTAAGCACGGGTCTTTCTCCGATTTTGGGGCTAGGGGGATGGGGCTTCGGCCTGCGCCTCGGGGGAGGCCGCTGGCCTGGTCTCGCGCCGGAACAGCACGTAGAGCGCTGGCAGCACGAGCAAGGTGAGGATGGTGGAGGAGATGATGCCGCCGATGACCACGGTGGCGAGCGGCCGCTGCACCTCCGCGCCCGGGCCGGTGGCGATGGCCATTGGCACGAAGCCGAGCGAAGCGACCAGCGCCGTCATCAGCACCGGGCGCAGGCGTGTCAGGGCGCCGTCGCGCACCGCCGTCACCACGTCCCGCCCTTCCGCCCGCAGGCGCTGGATGAAGGCGATAATGACGAGGCCGTTCAGCACCGCCACGCCCGAGAGCGCGATGAAGCCGATGCCGGCGCTGATGGAGAGCGGCAGGTCGCGCAAGATTAGCGCCGCGATGCCCCCCGTGAGCGCCAGCGGCACGCCGGAGAACACCAGCAGCGCATCCGCTACCGAGCCGAAGCTCATGAACAGCAGCAGGAAGATGAGCAACAGCGCGATGGGCACCACGATGGCAAGGCGCTGTGTGGCCGAAACCAGCTGTTCGAACTGGCCGCCCCAGCCGATCCAGTAGCCTTCGGGCAGCTTCACCTTATCTGCCACCTGGCGCTGGGCGTCGGTGACGAAGGAGCCGAGGTCGCGGTCGCGCACGTTGGCGCTCACCACGATGCGCCTTTTGCCGTTCTCCCGGCTGATCTGGTTCGGGCCAGGGGAGACCGTGAGGTTGGCGATGGCGGACAGCGGCACGTAGCGGATCTGCCCGCCAGATCCCGGGACCCAAGCGGCCTGGACTGGCTTGGCCTCATCGCTCGCCGCAGGGGGAAGCGGCACCGGCAGCGCGCGCAGGGCCTCGATGTCGGTGCGCAATTCCTCCGGCAGGCGCACCACGATGTCGAAGCGGCGATCGCCCTCGAACAGGGCGCCGGCCTCGCGGCCGCCCACCGCGATCTCCACCAGCTCCTGCACGTCGGCGACGCTTACCCCGTAACGGGCCATGGCCGCTCTATTGAGGGCGACCGTCAGCATGGGCAGGCCGGAGACCTGCTCGGTCTTGACGTCGGCGGCGCCCGGCACCGCCTGGAGCACGCTCTGCACCTGCCCGGCCACCTGCAGCAGCATGTCGAGGTCGTCGCCGAAGATCTTGACGCCCACATCGCTGCGGATGCCGGAGATCAGCTCGTTGAAGCGCAGCTGGATCGGCTGGGAGAGTTCGTAATTACTCCCCGCCACGCCCTCCGCCGCCTTCTCGATGTCGGTCATCACCGCGCTCTTGGACTTGCCGGGGTCCGGCCATTCGGCGCGTGGCTTCAGCATCACGTAACCGTCGGAGATGGAGGGCGGCATTGGGTCGGTGGCAACTTCCGCCGTACCGGTGCGGGCGAACACCTCCTTCACTTCCGGCACCTTCAGCAGGCTCTTCTCCAGCGCCTGCTGCATCTCCAGCGACTGGGTAAGGCTGGTGCCCGGCACCCTGAGCGCCTGGATCGCCGCATCGCCCTCGTCGAGGCTCGGAATGAACTCGCCGCCCATGCGGGAGGCGGCAAGGCCACTCGCAACCACGAGGCCGGCCGCGGCCACCGCCACCACGGCGCGGTAGTTGATGGCGGCATCGAGCAACGGCGTATAGAAGCGCCGCGCCCCGCGCATGATGACGTTCTCGTGCTCGGAGACCTTGCCCGTTACCAGCAGCGCGATGGCCGCCGGGATGAAGGTCATGGAGAACAGAGCCGCGCCGGCCAGCGCCATCAGGACGGTGATGGCCATGGGCGTGAACATCTTGCCCTCCACCCCCGTTAGGGTGAGCACCGGCAGGTAGACCACGGCAATGATCATGGTGCCGAACAGGCTCGGCCGGATCACCTCCTTGGAGCCGGCGAGGATGGTCTCGAACCGCTCGGCGCGGGTCAGGAGCCGGCCGCGCCGATGCTGCTCTTCCGCCAGCAGGCGTAGGCAGTTCTCGACGATGATGACCGCCCCGTCGATGATGATTCCGAAGTCGATGGCACCAAGGCTCATGAGGTTGGCGCTGACACGGTTCTCCACCATGCCGGTGATGGTGAAGAGCATGGCGAGCGGAATGACGAAGGCCGTCACCAGCGCCGCGCGGAAATTGCCGAGCAGCACGAACAGCACCACCACCACCAGCAGCGCGCCTTCCAGAAGGTTCTTCTCCACCGTGGCGATGGTGGCTTCCACCAGGTGTGAGCGGTCGTAGACGGCACGGGCGATGACGCCTTCCGGCAGCGAGCGGGAAATCTCCTCCAATCGCGCGGCGACACGCTGGGCCACGGTGCGACTGTTCTCGCCGATGAGGAGCATGGTGGTGCCCAGCACCACCTCTTCTCCGTTCAGGGTCGCCGCGCCGGTGCGCAGCTCACGCCCCTCGCGCACCTCGGCAATATCGCCTATCCGCAGCGGCGTGCCGCCCCGGCTGCCGATGACGATCTCGCGGATCTCGGCGGCGTCCGCCACCTGGCCCGGCGTGCGCACCAGATACTGCTCGCCGTTGCGCTCGATATAGCCGGCGCCCACGTTGGCGTTGTTGGCGGCCAGCGCCGTCATCACCTCGCGGAACGAAATGCGATTGGCCATCAACCGCGCCGGATCGGGCAGCACATGGAACTGCCGCTCGAAACCTCCGATGGTGTTCACCTCCACCACCCCCGGCACGGTGCGCAACTGCGGCTTGATGATCCAGTCCTGGATGGTGCGTAGGTCGGTGGGGCTGAAGGGCTGGCCGTCAGGCTTCTTCGCCCCGTCCCTGGCCTCCACCGTGTACATGTAGATCTCGCCAAGGCCCGTGGACACCGGCCCCATGGCGGTCTCCACCCCCAGCGGAAGCTGGTCCTTCGCCTGCTGGATGCGCTCGTTCACCAACTGGCGGGCGAAGTAGATGTCGGTGCCATCGCGGAACACGACCGTCACCTGGCTGAGGCCATAGCGGGACAGCGAGCGGGTGTATTGCAGGCCGGGCAGGCCGCCCATGGAGGTCTCGATGGGAAAGGTGATGCGCTGCTCGGTCTCCAGCGGCGAGAAGCCGGGCGCCGAGGTGTTGATCTGCACCTGCACGTTGGTGATGTCGGGCACCGCGTCGATGGGGAGGCGCGTGAAGTTCCAGGCCCCGAAGGCGCCGATGGCGAGGCAGAACATGACCACCAGCCAACGCTGGCGGATGGAGAAGGCGAGGATGGCGTCGATCATCGCGCCCCCTCCTGAGCCTGAGCTTTGCCTGCCTCACGGATGCGGGCGAAGCGCTCCACCGGCGTAACGAAAACCACTCCGTCACCGCGGTGTCCGGTCCACCCAGCGCGCGTGAGGGTCGAGATCACTGCCTCCACGACGCCGGCACGGCAGACGATCTGCAACTGGAGATGGCGCTGGTAGGTGAGGTCGTATTCGCTCGCCACATAGGTGCCGCCGGCACCGCGGCCGCGACCTTGGCCGCGCGCTTCGGTGAAGGTAAATCCCGGGAATTCAGGTAGCTCGTGCAGGGCTCGCACCACGCGCCCTTCAAGATGAGGATGAATGAAGGCAGTGACGAGCCGCAGGCCGTCGTCCATCGCGCCGGGGGACGCCTCAGTGCTCATGGCTAGCGCTCCCTTTGGCGAGTTCCGCCTTCACCACGAAGCTGTTTCGCGCGGCGTAGACATCACCGGGCATGAGCCCGAACAGCACCTCGGCCCATTCCGCATCGCGATCACCGATCTCCACATCGCGGGGGGCGAACGCGTCACCGTCGCGCACGAACACGACGGTGCGGTTGTCGATGGTCTGAAGCGCGCTGGTTCGGACCGCGAGATCCACCGGCTTCTCAGTCAGGGTGATGGTGCCCACGGCGAACAGGCCGGGCCGCAGCCGCATGCCGTCGTTGGGAATGACCGCCCGCGCCAGCGCGGTCTGGGTGTCGGCTGATCCGATGGGCGAGACATAAGCCACTCGGCCGTCGATGACCTGCCCACCGTCCTCCGGATCGATGGCGACCTTATCGCCGGCACGCACCCGTGGAAAATCGCGGCGATAGACGGAGAGATCCACCCATAGAGTCGAAAGGTCGGCCACCACGAAAGCCGGCTTCTGTTCGGAGGCGTATTCGCCAAGCCCGACTTGCCGGTCCACCACCGTGCCGGAGATCGGCGCCTTCATGTCGTAGGTGGTGAGGCTCTGGTTGCTTTCGACGACCGCGAGAACGTCGCCCTTGGCCACCTTGTCGCCGATCCGCTTGCGGATCTCCCGGACGATGCCGGGAAAGCGCGGGGTTACCTGGACCACGTTTTCCTGATTGGGCTGGACCAAGCCATTTAGGCGTAGCTTCTGGCGAAGCGTCCCGGGGCTGGCCGTCTCCAGGCCGATGCCGGCAGCAGCAAGCCTGGTGTCGTCCAGTTCCACCCCGCCCTCGGCATGTCCGCCTCCCTCTTCTCCATGCCCACCCTCCGCACCATGTCCGCGCTCAGCGGCTAGGCTGCCCGAAACGGGAGCGTTGCGGTCCTGGAATGCGTACAGCGCCCCCGCGCCGGCCAGCAGGCCGATGAGGAGCATCGCCACGTCGCGTCGCGCCGTGCGGCTCATTTGGCTTTTCCTTTGTTGAGATTCACCGGCCGACCCGTCAGCCCTTCGAGGGTGGCGAGTGCGGTGTGGAACGAAACCAGCGCATCGAGCTCGCGCAGGGCGGCGTCGGTGAGGGTGGACTGGGCGTCAAGCAGTTCCAGGAGCGTGTAGCGGCCTTCGGAATAGCCGGTCTCTACCCCCTCGAAGGCAGTCCGCGCGCCTGGAATGGTGCTGCCGCGCAATAGCGCTATTTCGTCGAAGGCCGCCCTCATCCCGTCATGGGCCCGGCCAAGCTGGGAGATGAGGGCATTGCGGGCGATGGCTTCCTCCGCTTCGGCCCGCAGCATCTGTTCGTTCGCCTCGGCGATGCCGCCGTCATTGCGGTCGAACAGGGGGATCGGCATGGACAATGAGAAGCGCATGCCGCTGTCAGCGGTCTCGTTGTAATGCCGGTAGCCGACCCCCAGGGTCACGTCCGGCACCGACTTGGCCTGTGCCGAGCGCAGGTCCGCCTGCCGCTGGGCGCGCAGGGCGGTGAAGCGGGTGAGCTGCGGATTGCCCAGCGCCTGCTTGACAAGCCCCGGCAGTGGCGGGGGGGCGCTGACCTTCAGCAGGTTGCCGGTCGCCCGCCCGAACCTTGCCTCCTGAAGGCCCATGAGCAGCGCGAGTTCCCGCCGCGCGGTGCCGAGCGCAGCGCGGGCTCGGTCCAGCTCCACCCGGGCGAAATCGGCGGCGACACGGGCGCGGGAAATCTCGGCCGGGGAGGAAGCGCCGGCCTGGACGCGGTTCTGCAGCAAGGGAGCGAGCCGCTGGATCGCCGCCACCTGCGTCTCAAGAATCTGGGCGCGCTGCTGCGCCCCGAGCACGGCGGCGAAGGCGGCGGCGGTATCCGCCAGCACCTGCAGGCGGATCGCCTCCCGCTCCCAGCGCGCCACGCCGACCCCGGCGCCGGCGGCCGCCAGCCGCGCCTCGCGCTTGCCGCCCAGCTCTACCAGTTGGCTGATCTGGATCGTCTGCTCGGCAAGGTCCAGCCCCTGGTAGGAGCCCGAGCCCGCCGCATTGTCCACCTCTAGGGAGAGGTTGGGGTTGGGCAGGGCCCCGGCCTGGGTATTGCGGCCGGCTGCGATGCCGATGTCGCGTTCCGCCGCCGTGAGGCGCGGATTGGCGGCAAGGGCGCTGGCGAGGGCGCTTGTGAGGGTCAGCGGACGGGCGGTTTCGGCGCGCGTCTGCGACGCGTGAAGCAGCGCGAGCGCTGCCCCAAGCGCAAGCGCGAGGGCACGAGGCGACATGATCTGATCCAAAGTCTGATGGCGGATCGCCGACGCGGGGCGTCAGCGCGCGAGCAGAAGTCGGATCAGGCGCGCGGGGGGCGGATGTCTGCGGGAACGGAGCGGCCGGCGCTCAGGCGCGTGGGCGCTACCTCCGACGTGGATGGCAGACGCAGGGCCTCGCTTGCTGCCGGAGTATATGGCACCACCATGGAGCAGCCATGGCAGTCATGGTCCGAGGCAGGCTGGGGCTGGGCCGGGTCATGCGCGGCGCCGAACACCTTGGCATCCGTAGCGGCGAGGGAGGGGTCCGCAACGGATGCCTCGACGGGCGACAGGTCGGTGCTCGACACACCGACGCCCGTCAGCGTAACTGAGGTCCCAGCCAACTCTCCCAGAGCGCCGTCCACATCAAAGATGTGATGCGCTGCCAGTGCGCTTGCGAACGGCCCGGCCACAAGGCATGCCACCACGACGACCGACACGGCGCGGCGGAACGCCGGACCGGTGATCGACATGAGGACTTTTGCCAAGACGCGAAGCATGGACCATGAGAGACCCCAAGAGCCGCGATGTGTCAAGTCTTTCAGAAGCGCTGCGTCAGCGTACCCGAAAAGCTTGGGAGATCGCTTGAATTTCGGCCGATCCCAAGGTTTTCGCCCTGGCCGTTATGAAATTGACATTGTCCGTGATCGGAAAGCGTCTCGATCACCCTGCACTGTGCCACGTGGCCGTGGGCGCAGCCGTCGACCATGCGTTGAAGCTCCGCCTCCAGCGCCCTGAGCGCGGCGATGCGGCTGCGCACCTCGATCAGCCGCGCGCTGGCGATCTCGTCCGCCGCCGCGCACGACTGCTCGGGCCGGTCCTGCAGCGTCAGCAGGGTGCGGATAGCCTCGATGTCAAAGCCCAGCTCGCGCGCATGGCGGATGAAGGCCAGCCGCTGCAGGTGGGTGGCGCTGTAGAGGCGGCGGTTGCCCTCGGTGCGCGGCAGCGCCGGCATCAGGCCGATCTCCTCATAGAAGCGGATGGTGGGCACCTTCACCCCGCTTAAGCGCGCCGCCGCGCCGATGGGCAGGAGGTCGGGAAAATTTTCGGACGACGGGCCGGACATTGGGGCTTGCTCCTCTAGTGACTAGAGCATCTAGGATCCGCAGCGTGACGCAAAGAAAGGCCGCATCATGACCGCCCCTCTCGTTCAAAGCCGGTTCCGGGTGACCGGGATGGACTGCGCCTCCTGCGCCGCGAAGATCGAGGGCACCACGCTGCGCATCGCCGGCGTGGCGGAAGCCGAGGTCTCGGTGGCGGCCGGCACGCTGGTGATCCGCCATGCCCCGGACGCCGACCTTGCGCCCCTCGCCGGGCGCCTTTCCCCCATGGGCTACGCCCTCGCTCCGCTCGCGGCCGGCGGCGGGCAGCGCAAGGCACACGACCATGGAGAGAGCTGCGCGGGGCACGATCATTCCGACCACGACCATGCGGGCCACGACCACACCGGCCACGATCACGCAAAGCACGACCACGCCGAAACCGGCGGCCACGACCATGGTGCTGTCCCCGCCGCCGA
>JAFIHR010000157.1 GCA_017849325.1 Xanthobacter autotrophicus
GGCGCGCAAGAGCGGCAGGCCCTTGGTGAGGTCGATGACCGCCTCGGGATCCGTATAGGGGCCGGAGGTGTCGTAGACGCGCACCGGCGGCTCGTCGGGGGTGGAGAGCGAAATCTCCCGCATGGCCACGGCGACGTCGGGCCGGTCGGTGGGAATGAGCACCTTGCGCGAATGGGGCAGGGGGCCGGTGGTGACCTTCAGGGCCGAGGTCGAGGCTTCATCCAGCATGCGGTTCTCCTTTGCGGGCGCATGAGAGCGGGTGCAACGAGAGCCGGGAACAGAGCTAGGAGACGGTGCGGGCGGATTCACGGGCCGCGCGCAGAAGTTCCGATCCCTTCGCCGGTATGACCCGGATCAGGTTCGAAGAGTCATCGCGGTGCCGGTCGTCGTGAGCGGCGAGGCTCGCGGGCCGGGGGTGGCGAAATCTCAGCCCTCTCGCAGGGCCCCCCTTGGAACGGATGAAAGTGTGGGGATGGCGGAGGGCGCTGTCAACGCTGCGCTGCAACAGATGGCGCCGGGGCGATTCGTCGGCGCGCCGCGTTGGCAGATCCTTCGGCCGGCCTCACATTGTGGACAGGAATCCGGGCGTCGCGGCGGAGGTGGTGACGGCGGCCGTCGCCCTGGTCTAAGGAGAGGACAGCTCCCCGGTGGGGAGAGGTCGATCTGGCCCATCTCGGCGGGCTGACTGTGCCGCGCCCCGTCGGGCGGAGGAGCCGCCATGGAGCAATATCACGCGCTTTTGCGCCGCATCCTCGAGACCGGCGTGCGCAAGGATGACCGCACCGGCACGGGCACCCTCGCGGTGTTCGGCCACCAGATGCGCTTTGACCTCGCCGAGGGCTTTCCCCTCGTCACCACCAAGAAGCTGCACCTGAAATCCATCATCCACGAGCTTCTGTGGTTCCTCGCCGGCGACACCAACATCCGCTACCTCAAGGACAACGGCGTCTCCATCTGGGACGAGTGGGCGGACGAGCACGGCGACCTCGGTCCGGTCTACGGCCACCAGTGGCGCTCCTGGCCCACCCCTGAGGGCGAGGTGATCGACCAGATCGCCCAGGTGGTGGCGGACATCCGCCGGACCCCCGATTCGCGCCGCCTCATCGTCACCGCCTGGAACCCGGCGGACGTGCCGAAGATGGCGCTGCCGCCCTGCCACTGCCTGTTCCAGTTCGCGGTGCTCGACGGCAGGCTCTCCTGCCAGCTCTACCAGCGCTCGGCCGACGTGTTCCTCGGCGTGCCGTTCAACATCGCCTCCTACGCCCTGCTCACCCACATGGTGGCGCAGGTGACCGGGCTGAAGCCGGGCGACTTCATCCACACGCTGGGCGACGCGCACCTCTATCTCAACCATCTCGACCAGGCCCGCGAGCAGCTCGCCCGCTCGCCCCGCCGCCTGCCGACGCTCAAGCTCAACCCGGCGGTGGATGACATTTTCGCCTTTCGCGCCGAAGATGTAGCCATTGAAGGCTACGATCCACACCCCCATATCAAAGCGCCGGTTGCCGTATAAGAGTAGGGGGTCTAAGGCTTCCACCAGTCCATGAGTCCGGTCGCGGCACGAGGGCTTCCGCCCGGTTGCCGGGGGCGCAGATGACGGGGCGGGACCGCAGGGTGCCGCGCGGCTGTCATCTGCATGTGCAAGCGTGACGGTGAAATCTCTTCGTATGGCAGGGAGGGAACGATGGCGGGCGATATTCTGGGTCAGCTTCTGGGGGCGGCGCTCAACAGCGGCAGCGTGCGTAGCGCGGGGGCCAATGCGGGCAGCAGCGGCGGTCTCGGCGATCTTCTCGGCCAGGTGCTGGGCGGCCTGCAGCAGGGCGGCGCGCCCCAGGCTGGCGCCCCGCAGGGCGGCATGGCCGGCAGCCTCGGCGATATCCTCGGGCAGGTGCTCGGCGGTGCCGCCGGCAAGCCCGGCCAGGCCGGTGCTCCCGCCGGTCTTCCGGGCGGCCTCGGGGATATCCTCGGGCAGGTGCTCGGCGGCGCCCAGGGCGGTCCCCAGGGCGGCGCGCCGGGCGGCCTTCCCGGCGGCCTCGGCGACATTCTCGGCCAGATCCTCGGCGGCGGCGCGGCGGCAGGCGGTGCCGGCACCTCCACCGGCGGCGGTGGCAGCCTCGGCCAGATGGCCGGCGATGCCCTCGGCGGCGCGCCCACCACGACCGCCCCGGCGCCCGCGCCGATTCCCCAGAGCGCGCCCGTGCCCGCTCCCGCCCCCTCGGCGGACGGCACCATGCCCTCCGGCGGCGGCGATCTCATGAAGTACGGCGGCATCGCCGTGATCGGCATGCTGGCCTTCAATGCCTTCCGCAAGTGGCAGCAGCAGTCGGGCCAGAGCGGCGGCATCACCACCTCCAACTTCCACCCGAGCCAGGCCCCCGGCGGCGCCACCGCCTTCTCCCAGGTGCTGGCCAACGCCATGGCGGCGGCTGCCCAGTCCGACGGCAAGCTCGACCAGGACGAGGTGAACCGCGTCGCTGCCGGCATGCAGAAGCTCGGCGCCGGCGCCATGGATCCGCAGGCGCTGATCCAGTTCCTGTCCACCCCGGTGGATCCTCAGGCGGTGGTGAACGCGGCCACCACGCCCGAGTCGGCGCTGCAGATCTATGCCGCCTCCGTGATGGCGGTGCGCCCGGACGATCCGGCCGAGGTCGCCTATCTCAACAACCTCGCGCAGGCGCTGGGCATCAACCCGCAGCTCAAGGCGCAGGTCGAGCAGGACCTGCTCACCAGCTGACCGGCCGGCGCCGGCCAGGGCGCGCCCTCACGCACTCGTTAGGGCGCGCGCCGTAACAGAGCCCCTCCCGGTGGCGTAAATCGGAAAGATCCGTCGCCACCGGGAAGGCCCCATGTCGCTGTTTCACGAACGCTCCGGCCGGTTCAGCCCGGAGAAGACCATCGCGCTTATCGGCGCGTTTGTGCCGCTGGCGTGGCTCGGCGCGATCGCCTTTGAGGGCGCGCTCGGGGCGCGGCCGGTCACCGAGGCGATCCATTTCACCGGCCTGTGGGCGCTGCGCTTCCTCATCCTCAGCCTTGCGGTGACGCCGGTGCGCCGGCTGTTCTTCTGGCCGAAGCTCATCCTGGCGCGCCGGACCCTCGGCCTCGCGGCGCTCGGCTATGCGCTGCTGCACCTGGCGCTGTTCTTCATCGATCAGGGGGCGGCGCGGGCGGCGCAGGAGATCGTGCTGCGCTTCTATCTCACCATGGGCGCGGTTGGCGTTGTCCTGCTGGTGGCGTTGGGCGCGACCTCCTTCGACGCCGCCATCCGCCGCCTCGGCGGCAAGCGCTGGAACGCGCTGCACGCCAGCGTCTACGCCATCGCGGTGCTGGCGGTGGCGCACTTCTTCTTCCAGTCGAAGCTGGACGTGACCGAGCCGGTGCTCATGGGCGGGGTGCTGATCTTCCTGTTCGCCTACCGCATCGCCTTCCACTATCGCCGCGCCGTCACGCCGCTCGGCCTCGCCGCGCTGGCGGCGGGGAGCAGCCTCCTGACCGCGCTTTTGGAAGTCGCCTGGTATGGCCTCGCCACAAGGGTCGATCCCTGGCTGGTGGCGGAAGCGAACCTCGGCTTCGATCTCGGCCCGCGGCCCATGTGGTGGGTGCTGGCCCTCGGCCTTGCGGCAGCGCTGGCGGCGGCCCTGCGCCAGAGATTGGCGCCGCCGCCGGAGCGGGCGCGGCGCGTCCAGCTTCAGCCGAGCGGCTGAGCGGGCAGGGTGCGCATCAGCACATCGACGGCCGCATCGGGACGGGCGCGGGGCCAGCCGGCCATCTGGTGGCGGAAGAAGGTCTCCTGCCTTTTGGCGTAGCGGCGGGTGTCGCTCTGCCCCTCGGCGATGGCGGTTGGAAGATCGAGCGTGCCGGCAAGATGGCGCATCAGCGCCGGCACCCCATGGGCCTTCAGCACCGGCCGGTCCGCGGCGAGGTGGCGGGCGGCCAGCGCCGCCACCTCGTCGAGTGCTCCGGCCTTCACCATGGCGACAAAGCGCGCATCGATGCGCTGGCGCAGAAGCGCGCGGTCCATCTCCAGCACCAGGCGCGGGCAGGCGGCCTCGTCGAGGAACGGCGCGGCGGTGGCCTCCTCCTGCCAGGCGGTGAGGGAACGGCCGGTGGCGGTCACCACCTCCAGGGCGCGCAGGATGCGCTGCCGGTCGTTCACGTCGAGGCGCGCGGCGGTCTGCGGATCGAGCGTGCCGAGGCGGGCGTGGAGGGCGGCATTCTCAGCCCCCTCGGCGGCGCCGCGGACGGCCGCGCGCACCTCCTCCGGCACCGGCGGCAGGCGCACGAGGCCCCTGGTCAGCGCGCGGAAGTAGAGCCCCGTGCCGCCCACCAGGACCGGCAGGCGCCGGCTTTCCCACGCCGCCTCAAGGGCGGCTTGCGCA
>JAFIHR010000158.1 GCA_017849325.1 Xanthobacter autotrophicus
CGCCTTCGGGTCGCAGCCCACGATGAGGATGCGGTGGCCCATCTGCGCAAGCGCAGCCAGGGTGTTCTGAGAGGTGGTCGACTTGCCGATACCACCCTTGCCGTAAAACGCGATCTGTCGCAGGGACATCTTGCTCTCCTTAAAAAACCTGGCGTTGTCGGACCGGGACATTGCGTCCTGGACGTTAATCGGACCTAGACGTTTGACCGGTGCGCCCGTGGTGCGCAGACTGATCTCAAATCACTCGTTCTCGGCGCCGATGCCGACGAGGGTGGTTCCGGCGGAAAGCCTTCGTTGACCCGCGTCGGCGCCCAACTTGCGCCTTGCAGGATAGGGTAAGCAACGAGCGTGCCAGCGGATTTCCCAGTCGAAAATCATTCAAATGTAGCGCCTTAGCGGGCGGGCGACGGGTCCGGTGCTCGTGTTGAGAACCCGACATCCGCCATGTCCGGCTGACATCGCCGGATCCGGGCTGTTCGAAACAAAACAACCTATCGGTGGGAAAAAGGGCTTGAGGCACGGCGGCTTACGGCCACGCCGGAGCCTGCGGCGGGAGCGGGTCTTGCAAAAATGCAGAACTGGAGGACGGCGGCGCGGGCCCCAAGGCGGCCGTCGGCCGGAAGCCGACGGTTCCCGGGGCCCCTCATAGGTCCGCGCTCGCGGGACCGGGCCGGATGACCCCAGGGAGGGGAAGGCGCGCCCGGACCTACAGCCGGCGCAGGCTCACCTCGGCCACCTCATGGTCGCCTGCCTTGCGCAGGATGAGATCGGCCCGCTGCCGGGTGGGCAGGATGTTGTCGCGCAGGTTCGGCAGGTTGATGCGCCGCCAGATGGACAGCGCCGTGGCCTGCGCCTCCTCGGCTGTGAGCTTGGAATAGCGGTGGAAATAGGAGAGCGGATCCTGGAACGCGGTCTCGCGCAGGCTCATGAAGCGCTCCACGTACCACTCCTCCAGCACCTCCTCGTCGGCGTCGATGTAGATCGAGAAGTCGAAGAAGTCGGACACGAAGGGAATGGCCTTGCCGTCCTTCGGCGGCCGCGTGGTCTGGAGCACGTTCAGCCCTTCCACGATCAGGATGTCCGGCCGGTCCACCTCCACCGTCTGGTCGGGCATCACGTCGTAGAAGAAATGGGAGTAGAGCGGCGCCCGCACCGGCCGGCGCCCCGCCTTGATGTCGGTGAGGAAGCGCAGCAGCAGGGGCAGGTCGTAGCTCTCGGGGAAGCCCTTCTTGTCCATCAGCCCCTCGCGCTGGAGGATGGCGTTGGGCAGCAGGAATCCGTCGGTGGTGACGAGATCGACCTTGGGCGTGTTGGGCCAGCGGGCGAGCAGCGCCTGCAGCACGCGCGCGGTGGTGGATTTTCCCACCGCCACCGAGCCGGCGACGCCGATGATGTAGGGCACCTTGCCCTCGCCGTCGCGCCGATGCTGGTCGAGGAAATGGCTCATCGCCAGATAGAGCTTCTGCGTCGCCCCCACATAGATGGACAGGAGGCGCGAGAGCGGCAGGTAGATCTGCGTCACCTCGGCCATGGACAGGTGGGCGTTGAAGCCTTCCAGCCGGGCGATCTCCTGCGGACGCAGCGTCATGGGAGTATCGCGACGCAGGGCGGCCCAGGCGTCGCGGGAGAAGGAGCGATAAGGCGAAAGGACCGGATCAAGCCGTTGGTCCAGCACGCAAGTTTCCTCCGTCACCGCGCCGTTCGCGACGCTTTTTCCTGCAGTCCCGACTGCCCCGTGCGGCGGGCCAGCTCGGCATGGAGCGCATCGAGCGGCACATCCCGCGCCTTCAGCAGGACCATGAGATGGTAGAGCAGATCGCAGCTTTCCGCGACGAGCTCCTGCGCGCTGCCCGACAGCGCGGCGATCACCGTCTCCACCGCCTCCTCGCCGAGCTTCTGGGCGCACTTGCCCACGCCCTTGTCGAGCAGGGTGCGGGTGTAGGACGAGGCCGAATCCGCCATCGCCCGCGCGGCGACGATCTGTTCGAGATCGGACAATGTGATGCGGTCTTCAGCCATGGTGGTGCCAGCCCTGGGCCCGTTGCGACCAATCTGCCTCGCAATGGGGAACGATGAAACGGTAAAATTCGATGATTTCTCAACGCCGCAGGAATTTCACAGCCGCGTTGCGCGGAAGGCCGCCCTAGCCGTGCAACCGCACGGGCAGGCCGGCGGCGGCGAGATAGTCCTTCGCCTGCTGGATGGTGAAGGTGCCGAAATGGAAGATCGAGGCGGCGAGCACCGCCGTCGCGCCGCCGTCGCGGATGCCTTCCACGAGGTGCTCCAGCGTCCCCACCCCGCCCGAGGCGATCACCGGCACGGGCACCGCGTCCGACACCGCCCGGGTCAATGCGCAGTCGAAGCCGATGCCGGTGCCATCGCGGTCCATGGAGGTGAGCAGGAGCTCGCCGGCGCCGAGCGCCACCACCTCGCGGGCGTATTCGAGCGCGTCGATGCCGGTGGGCTTGCGCCCGCCATGGGTGAAGATCTCCCAGCGGTCGGCCTCGCCCTCGCCGCTCACCCTCTTGGCGTCGATGGCCACCACGATGCACTGCTCGCCGAACTTCTCCGCCGCCTCGCCCACGAAGGCGCGGCGGGTGACCGCGGCGGTGTTGATGGCCACCTTGTCCGCGCCGGCGTGCAGCAGGGTGCGCACATCGTCCACGGTGCGCACGCCGCCCCCCACCGTGAGCGGCATGAAGCATTGCTCCGCGGTGCGGCTCACCACGTCGAGGATGGTGCCGCGGTTCTCGTGGCTGGCGGTGATGTCGAGGAAGGTCAGCTCGTCGGCGCCGGCGGCGTCATAGGCGCGGGCCGCCTCCACCGGATCGCCGGCGTCGCGCAGGTCCACGAACTGGACGCCCTTCACCACGCGCCCGTCCTTCACGTCGAGGCAGGGGATGACGCGGACCTTCAGCATGCCGCCCCTCCGGCCGCCACCAGCGCCAGCGCCGCGCGCGGATCGAGCCGCCCGTCATAAAGCGCCCGGCCGGTGATGGCGCCTTCGAGCTTCGCGGCGCGCGGCTCCAGCAGCGCCTTGATGTCGTCGATGGAGGCAAGGCCGCCCGAGGCGATCACCGGCAGAGAGATGGCCTCAGCCAGCGCCACCGTGGCGTCCATGTTGAGGCCCTTCAGCAGGCCGTCGCGGGCGATATCGGTGTAGATGATGGCGCAGACGCCCGCATCCTCGAAGCGCCGCGCGATATCCACGGCGGGAAGGTCGGAGGTCTCGGCCCAGCCTTCCACCGCCACCCGCCCGTCGCGCGCATCGAGGCCCACGGCGATGCGGCCGGGATGGCGCCTGGCCGCCTCCTTGACGAAGGCGGGATCGCGCACCGCCGCAGTGCCGAGGATCACCCGGGTGATGCCCTTGGCCAGCCAGCCTTCCACCGTCACCATGTCGCGGATGCCGCCGCCGAGCTGTACGGGAAGCGACACGGTCTCGAGGATGCGCTCCACCGCCGCCGCGTTCACCGGCTTGCCGGCGAAGGCGCCGTCGAGGTCCACCAGGTGCAGGTAGCGGAAGCCCAGGGCCTGGAACTCGGCCGCCTGGGCGGCAGGATCGCGGTTGAACACGGTGGCGCGCGCCATGTCGCCCTGCTCCAGGCGCACGGCGAGGCCGTCCTTCAGATCGATGGCGGGAAATAAAATCACGGATGCCACTTCAGGAAATTCGCGAG
>JAFIHR010000017.1 GCA_017849325.1 Xanthobacter autotrophicus
GCCCGTCCCACCCGCAGCTCGCTGTCGCGCCACAGCTTGACCAGCATGACCGCCTGCGCCCAGGCCGCGGCGAAGACATCCACCACGGCGGCGTTGTCCACCCGCTTCAGCCCCTGTCCCAGCAGCATCTCGGCCATCACCCCTTCGGCGGGAATGATGACGTCGGCGCCCCGCCCCACCAGGCGCTTGGCCGTGTTGACGAAATAGCCCGTGAGAACCTCCGGCTTGCTGCGCAGGGCGTCGAGCTCATACTCGTCCAGCGGCGGATCGAGCCACGTCACCTCCAGAACTCGCGCCTCCAGCTTGTGCTTGGAGAGCGCGCCCTTCACCATCCAGGAGACGTTGGGCGCATTGCTGATCATGCCGATGTACTGGCCGAGCGAGCAGGCGAGCAGAACCGACGATTCCGTCAGCGACACCACGGGAATGTCCACCGCCGTGCGCATTTCGCGCAGGAACGGCTCGCTGTAGGAGCCCATGACGAAGGCGTCATAGCCCTGCCGCTCGGCTTCCACCGCCTGCTCGACGATGGGCGACAGCACCTTGTGATAGAGATAGGCGTTGCCCAGCGCGTCGGAGGGGCTCACCCCCTCATAGGTGCCGTCGGCCATGCCGTGGACGGTGACCTCGGCTTCGCTTCCCAGGAAGGCCGCCGCCCGCTCCTCGAGAGCCTTCTTGTAGGCGCCGATCCTGCTCAGCTCGTTGACCGATTGGTGCCAGATCCGGATGGTCATCTCACTCCCCTTTTGCCGTGCTGCGCGGGTTCATTCCGCCAGTTCCGGGAACACTTCGGCGCCCATCGGGCTTTCCCCGTTGCGCTGGAGCGAGCGGGCCCATTTCTCCAGCCACCAGCCGTATTGCGGCGGCCAGCCCGAGAAATCGCCGGTGACGCCCAGCTCCTCCGCCGCGTGATGCGCCCAGAACGGATCGAACAGCATCTGCCGCCCGACACAGATCAGGTCGGCCTGGCCGCGCTGCAGAATGTGCTCGGCGAACTTCGGGGTGCGGATCATGCCGACGGCCGCCGTGGGCACGCCCGCCTCGCGGCGGATGCGATCGGCGAACTGCACCTGATAGCCCGGGCCGCGTGCCAGGTTGGAGTTCGTGGCGCCGGCCCGCATGTTGCCGCCCGAAGAGCAGTCCACCAGATCGACCCCGGCCTCCTTCAGGGCCACCGAGAACGCCACGCTGTCCTCGATGGTCCAGCCGCCCTCCATCCAGTCGGAGGCGGAGATGCGGACGAGGAGCGGCATCGAATCGGGCATGACGGCCCGCACCGCCCGCGTCACCTCCAGCGGGAAGCGCATCCGGTTCTCCCGGGTGCCGCCGTATGCGTCGTCGCGGATATTGGCGATGGGGGAGAGGAAGTTCTGCAGCAGATAGCCGTGGGCCATGTGCAGCTCGATCAGGTCGAAGCCCGCCAGCATGGCCCGCTGGGCGGCCGCGACGAAGGCCTCGCGGATGCCCTCCATGTGGCCCGGCGTCATGGCGAGCGGCGTCTGCCAGTCCTCGGCCAGGGGCACCGCCGAGGGCGCCAAAGGCTGCCACGCCTCCTCGCCGGCCGCGAAATCGCGTTCGTTGAGCGGGCCGTTGCCGCGGAACGCCCGCTGCTGGCTGCACTTGCGGCCGCCATGATTGATCTGGATGCCGGTGCCGGCGCCGAAGCCCTTCAGATGCACGACGAGCCGCCGCATGGCATCGATATGGCGATCGTCCCACAACCCCGGATCGCCGTTCGTGATGCGCCCGTTGCGCGCCACAGAGGTCTGCTCGACCATCACCAGCCCCGCCCCGCCCATGGCGAAGCGGCCGTAATGGGTCTGGTGAAACGGGGTGAGATAGCCGTCCACCGCGGAATAGGTCGCCATTGGCGAGACCGCGATGCGGTTCTTCAGCTCCAGCGCCCGGAGCTTGAGCGGCTCGAACATTTTCACGGACTGGGACACGTCTTCCTCCCGAACATGCTGCGGCGCTCCTCGCCAGAGGCCGGCAGCTTGCTTCACTCGTCTCGATCGCTGCCGGACCGGGGCCGGGCAGCGGCACTCAGGCTCGATAGGCCTTCGCCAACTCCCGCATCCGGGCCGACAGCAGGGAGACGTCGCAGCCGACCGCCACGAAGTTCGCACCCCACTCGAACGCCCGCGCCAGATCACTGGCCTCGTAGAAAATCGTGCCGGCACTCTTGCCGGCCGCGCGGATCCGCCCGAGCGTGTCCTTGAACACGGCCTCGGCCTCGGGATGATCGGGCCGGCCGGGAAATCCGAGGTCCGCCGAGAGATCGGCCGGACCGAGGAAAACGCCGTCCACGCCCTCCGTCGCCAGGATGGCGTCGAGCTCGGCCAAAGCCTCGCGCGTCTCCGCCTGCACGATCACCGCGACCTCGTCATTGGCGCGGTGCACGTAGTCGGCCTCGATGCCATAGCGCGAGGCGCGCACCAGCCCGGCCGCCATGCCGCGCACGCCGGCGGGCGCATAGCGGCACGCGGCGACCGCGGCGCGCGCTTCCGCGGCGCTGTTGACCATGGGCACCATGATGGTCTTCGCCCCAAGGTCGAGCACCTTCTTGATCACCCAGGCCTCGTTCACCGGCACCCGCACGATGCAGTCGACCGCGCTGGCGGCCATGAGTTGGAGCTGCACCGAGACGAAATCGTTCGGCCCGTGTTCCGCGTCGATCAGGCACCAGTCGAAGCCGGCATGGGCCGCCATCTCGGCGACCAGCGGCGAGCCCATCGCCAGCCACATGCCGATCAGCCGCTCCTGGTTGAGCAGGCGCTGTTTCAATCGATTTACCATGCGCCGTCGTCCACCTTTTCATGCCGTCCCGCCGGGACCGGCCATGCTCATCGTCCGCCGTGCTCACCGTCCTTTGGGGGGCACGCAGGTTCCCTGAGGGGAAAATTCCGTGGGAATGATCACCAGCCGCGGCTCGCCGTCATAGCCGCGCTCCCGGCGATCCAGCAGGAGGTTGGCCGCCGTGGCGCCGACCTCGTGCTGGCTCCAGCTCACCGTCGCGATGGGGGGCTGGTGCAGCTCGCTCAGATCGGTCACGCCCGCCGCCACCAGCGAGATATCCTCCGGCACCGACTTGCCGCGGGTGCGCGCCGCCCGGAGCACGCCCGGCAGCATGGCCACGCCGCCGGAGATGATCGCGGTGGGCGGCGACTTCATGCCGAGCAGCGCCGAAACGGTGCGATAGCCCTGGTCGCTCAGGAAGCTCTGGGCGACGATGAACTCCGGCACCGGCTCCAGCCCATGGGCCTCATGGGCCGCGAGGAAGCCCCGCACGCGCGCGCCGCCGGGAAACAGCGAGGTCGGCCCGGTCAGCAGCGCGATCCGCGTGTGGCCGAGAGAGATCAGATGCTCAGTGGCCCGGCGCGTGCCCGATTCGTGATCCGCCACCACGCAGTCGGTCCAGGTCGGCTTGTCGCGATCGATCATCACGATGGGCACGTTGAGGTTGCGCATCACTTCCTCGAACTCGCCCTCGACCGGCGTGTAGGGCCCGATGAGGATGCCGTCGACCTGCCCGTTGGCCTGCGATTTCAGCAGCTCGATCTCGCGCTGGCGCTTGCCTTCCGAGTTCGAGATCATGAGCGAATATCCCGCCTCGCTCAGCACGTTGTGGGCCGTGCTGATGAACCCGCCGAGCTGGGGGATGCTGATGTCGCGCATGATGCAGGCGATGGTGCGGGTGCGGCGCTTGCGCATGGAGATCGCCGCCGCGTTGGGCACGTAGTCGAGCTCCTTGATGGCATCCTCCACCGCCTTGCGGATGCGCGGCTTCACTTCCGCCGCGCCGTTGAGGACGCGCGAGACCGTGCCGATCGAGACACCGGCGATGCGTGCCACATCGCGAATGGTCGGAACGATCTTGCCCATGCTGCTCCCCTGGCTGCGGCCGCCGTCAGAGCGCGAAGGCCCACTGGTCGGCAGCGACGCGGCATCCCTCACCCTCTTCCCGGAGCCAACCGAAGCCCGGGAAGTGAATGTGCATGCCCGCAACCAGCATGTCTTCGGCCATGATGCGCTTCAGCAGCTCCCTGCGAGTCTCTATCGCCATCTGCGGATCGTAGTCGAATATCATCGCAACATCCGGCCGCCGCAGCTGGATTTCCGGGATATGAACAAGGTCTCCCCAGACAACCAGCTGCTTGTCGCCCGATTTCAGCACATAGGCGCTGTGGCCGGGCGTGTGGCCGGCGCATTCGGCCACCGTGATCCCCGGCAGGATCTCCTCGCCGTCCACGCAGGTGCGCATGTGATTCTCGCGATACGGGCCGAGCTGCTCGCGGGCCCAGGAGAAATACCGCAGGCGCTTGCGCTCGTCGGCCTTCTCCATCTCTTCGTCGGAGAACCAGTGCGCCACCTCCTTGGCGTTCACGATCACCTGCGCCTTGGGAAAGAGCCGCTCGCCGGTCTTCACGTCGGTCAGGCCGCAGGAATGGTCGGGATGCGCATGGGTGAGGAGGATGTAGTCCACCTCGTCGCGCCCGACCCCGGCGGCTTCGAGGTTCTCGAACAGCCGGCCACAGGTCGGCCCCATCTTGTCCTGCGAGCCGCAGTCCACCAGAGCGGTGTAGTTCGGCCCGCGGATCAGGAAGCAGTTCACCGAGGTGCGCGCCGGCCAGACGCCGTGATCGCGCGCCATGAGCTCATCCACCGCCTCGTTGGACAGGTCGCGGAAGATTCCGTAGCCCTGATCGACGTAGCCGTCGCTCAGGGCCGTGACCAGAAATTCGCCCAGCGGCCGATGATAGACGCCGGGCACCTGCTGCACGCTCATAGTCATCCTGTCACTCCTCCCGGAAAGCCTGCCCGGGACATGCCTCGGTTCCTGCGCCCGGCCGGCCTACGCCAGGACGAGCTCTCTCAGATCGGGAAGCTTCTCGATGGCGTAGAGCTGATCGAACAGCCGTTCCGCCTTCTCCGCATCCAGCGCCAGGCCGGCGCAATCCATGAATTTGGCGTGGAGCTCATCCTTGCTGAGCCGCTTCACCCAGCTGCCCTTGGCGTCGGCCACCGGCTCGTGGGTGATGGTCCGGCCGTCCCGCATCCGCACGGAGACGACATCGAAGGGCGCGAAGGGCAAATCGGATTCCGCCGAATCGCTGGTGGCGCTCACCTCGACCTTGCTCTGCAGCGCCTGGATGTCCGGCCGGCCGACGAACGCATCGGTCAGCTCGCGCAGGCCGACGCTGCGCGCCACCACCGCCGAGGCCATGGCGAACTCCATGGAGAACTTCGCCTCGAGGCCGGTCTGCGGCCGCGAATTGCGCAGCATCAGCTTCTGGGTCATGCCCGTCTCCACCCGGATGCCCTCGATGTCATCCGCCTTGAGATCGTGCGTCTCGGCAAGATCCAGCATGGCGTCGATGGCCCGGTGGGTGGCGTAGCAGATGGGATAGCGCTTGATGTTCACGCCGAACTCCTCGGCCAGCCAGCGCTCGCCGATATGGAACGCCGCGGCATCGAGATCGGGTGCGCCGGAGGGCGAGAAGGCGCTGAGGAAGCCCGCCCGGTGCTCCAGCGCGTCGCCGCTCGCGGTATAGCCCTCCTTGGCGAGGCGCGCCGCCAGAATGCCCGACTGCGCCGTGCGTCCCGCGTGGAGCGACTTCGTCATGGAGCCGAAGTTCGCCACCAGCCCGGCCGCAAGGGACGCCCCGATGGCCAGCGCGTTCTGGGTCTGCTCCGGGTCGAGGCGATGCAGCCGCGCCGCGGCGGCCGCGGTGGCGAGGGTGCCCATCACCGCCGTGGGATGGAAGCCGCGCTCGTGCATGTGGCCCGACTCGAGCTGGCTCAGGTGGGCCCAGAGCTCATAGCCGGCCAGATAGGCCGCCACCGCGTCGGCGCCGGACGCGCCCAGCGTCCAGCCCTCGGCGAGGATGGCGGGGGTCAGCACCACGCTCGGATGCCCGGCGAGCGCCACGTCGTCGAAGTCGAGCACATGGCCGGCAACGCCGTTCACCAGCGCGGCGTCGGGGGCATCGTAGCCCTTGCCGTTGACCGCCGGCGCCGCGTCATTGCGCGCCGACGGAGTGACGATGGCGGACACCAGCTTCACTGCCGGCTCGCTGGCGCCGGCCAGCATGACCCCGACGCAGTCGAGCATGCCGATCCGCACCGCCTCGCGCGCCTCGTCGCTGATGCTGGCGCTGTCAAACTGGGAGACGAAAGCCGCCGCCTTCTTGGTGATCGTGTCCTGAGTGACCGTATCCATGGCGATTTCCTCAGTAGGACCGCGGCAGCCCCAGCACATGCTGGGCGACATAGGCGAGGATCAGGTTGGTCGAGACCGGCGCCGTCTGGTAAAGGCGGCACTCGCGCCACTTGCGCTCGATGCCGTATTCCTGCGCGTAGCCGAAGCCGCCGAAGGTCTGGAGCGCGGTGTCGGCCGCCTTCCAGGTGGCCTCCGAGGCGAGCAGCTTGGCGATGTTGGCGGCCTCGCCGCAGGGCTGGTGGGCGTCGAACAGCGCGGCCGCCTTGCGGCACATCAGATCCGCCGCCTCAAGCTCGGAATAGGCCCGCGCGATGGGGAACTGCACGCCCTGGTTCTCGCCGATGGCGCGATTGAAGACGCGGCGCTCCTTGGCGTATTCCACGGCGCGCTTGATCATGTAGCGCCCGTCGCCCACGCATTCGGAGGCCACGAGGACGCGCTCGGCGTTCATGCCGTCGAGGATATACTTGAAGCCCTTGCCCTCGGTGCCGATCAGCGCGTCGCCGGGCACCCGCAGGTCCTCGATGAACACCTCGGTGGTGTTGTGGTTCATCAGTGCCGCGATGGGGCGGATGTCCACGCCCTTGCCGCGCGCCTCGCGCAGGTCGATGAGGAAGACCGAGATGCCGTCCGTCTTCTTGGCCACCTGATCGAGCGGCGTGGTGCGTGCCAGCAGCAGCAGCAGGTCGGAATAGAGCGCGCGGGAGGTCCAGACCTTCTGACCGTTGATGACATAGGAATTGCCATCGCGCACGGCGCGGGTCTTGAGCTGGGTGGTGTCGGAACCCGTGGTCGGCTCGGTGACGCCGAAGGCCTGCAGGCGCAGCTTGCCCGACGCGATGTCCGGCAGGTACTTGGCCTTCTGCTCGGCGCTGCCGTGACGCAGCAGCGTGCCCATGATGTACATCTGGGCGTGGGCCGGGCTCGCCTGGCAGCCGTTGGCGTTGATTTCCTCAAGGATCACCGCGGCCGCGCGCAGCGGCAGGCCGGCGCCGCCGTATTCCTCGGGAATGAGCGCGGCCAGGAAGCCGCCGTCGGTCAGCTCCTGAACGAACTCGACCGGATAGCCCTTTTCGTCTTCCAGCTTGGCCCAGTAGGTCAGCGGATACTTTTCGCAGATCTTGCGAATGGCCTGACGCAACTCGGGGAAATCTTCACCGAGGTCCAGCATGATCTCTTCGTCCGTCATGTCGCTCACGTCCCGTTATGCCGCAGCAGGTCTGTAGGTCTTGGGCAGCCCCGCGCGCGCGATGGCTCCCGAGAAGCGTTCGTCTCCCAGCCAGGATTCGACGTCCCGCCGCAGCTCCAGGAGCGCGCCGATGTCGATGCCGGTGGAGAAGCCGAGGCTCTCCAGAAGGAAGACGGTGTCCTCAAGATTGATGTTGCCGGTGGCGCCGGGCGCGAACGGGCAGCCGCCGAGACCGGCCAGCGAGGCGTCGAAGGCGCGCGCGCCCACTTCCACCGCCGCCACCAGATTGGCGAGGCCAAGCCCGCGGGTATCGTGGAAATGGCACGACACCCGCCGACCCGCGGCGATCTCCAGCACCGGGCGCAGGATATCCTTCACCTGGCCGGGATTGGCGTAGCCCACGGTGTCCGCGATGATGATCTCATCGGCGCCGCCGCCCACCAGGATCTCGGCGATCTCCAGCACGCGCCGGGGATCCACCTCGCCCTGGATGGTGCACCCGAAGGTGGTGGCGATGCCGACGCCGAGCACCAGGTCCTTGCCGAGGTCGGTCTGCTTCAGCGCCGCGATGCGGCGGAATTCCTCGATCGCCTCGTCGGTGCTGCGCCGCACGTTGGCGCGGCTGTGCGCGTCGGAGGCGGACAGCACGTAGTTCACGTGAGTGATGCCCGCGGCGAGCGAGCGCTCCGCGCCCTTCAGGTTGGGCACCAGCGAAGAGACCAGCAGCCCCTCGATGGCGAGCGCGCCGGCCGCCACC
Organism: Xanthobacter autotrophicus; assembly: GCA_017849325.1. Classification (GTDB taxonomy): domain Bacteria; phylum Pseudomonadota; class Alphaproteobacteria; order Rhizobiales; family Xanthobacteraceae; genus Xanthobacter; species Xanthobacter autotrophicus_B. Next base: position 8,167 of record JAFIHR010000017.1, read on the forward strand.
TCGGCGGCATCGGCGAACTGCGGCACGATCTTGGGCGGCACGAACGAGGTCGCCTCAACCTCGCGCACACCCGCGGCGAAGTCGCGCCGCACCCATTCGAGCTTGCGTTCGGTCTCCAGAAAGCGGTGCGCCATCTGAATGCCGTCCCGCAACCCGACCTCGCGAACGATGATCCGCTCCATGCTCATTCTCCCATGAACGCGGGCTTGCGCTTCTCATTGAAGGCGCGGATGCCCTCGTAGCGGTCCTTGGTGGGCACCATCCGGTTGTAGCATTCGATCTCGAACGCCAATCCGTCGGCCAGCGACATCTGCAGGCCGCGGTGGATGGACTGTTTCGCCTGCCGCACCGAGATCGGCGCGTTGCCGGCGATGCGGCGGGCGGTCTCGAGCGCGGCCGGCAAGAGATCGTCCGGCGCGACCACCTCGTTGATGAGGCCCCACGCGCCGGCTTCCTGGGCGCTGAAGGGGCGGCCGGTCATGATCAGCTCCTTGGCGCGGCGCTCGCCCACGGCGCGGGTCAGGTTCTGGGTTCCGCCGGCGCCGGGCATGATCCCGAGGGTCACCTCGGTCAGAGCGAAGCGCGCGGTCTGCGAGGCGTAGGCGAAATCCAGCGCCGCGGTCAGCTCGCAGCCGCCACCGAAGGCCGCGCCGTTGATCGCGCCCATCAACGGGATCGGACAGCCCACGATGGCGCGGACCATGCGTTCGAACATGGCGTGCTGGCGCAGCCATTGCGCATCGGTCATGCCGTTGCGCTCCTTGAGGTCGCCACCGGCGCAGAAGGCCTTCTGCCCAGCGCCGGTGACGATGATGGCGCGCACCCCCTCGGTCTCGAGCTGGAAGCCCTCGAACAGCTCCAGCAGGTCCTCGCCCATGCGGGTGTTCATGGCGTTGGCCGCCTGGGGCCGGTTGAGGGTGACGATCAGGACGTGGTCTTGCGTCCGCTCGACCAGCAATGTCTCGAAGTCGGTTCGCATTCCCGTCAGTCCTTGTAGCGTGCGTTGTCGTCACCGAGCGCGGGCGCGGCGCCCATGGCGCGCGGCCGTTCGGAATCGAAGGAAATGGGGATGCCCATCACCTTCAGCCCGTCGCTTTCCGCGAGGATGTCCACCGCGGCGAGCTGCGGATGGTTCCAGACCTGATCGATCCGCAGCAGCGGGCAGTTGGGCACGCCCACGGTGTCGAGGATCTGGCCGACCTCATCCATGGTGTAGCCCTTGATCGCCTCGGCGATCCGGGGCACCAGCTCGTCGCGCAGCTCGACCCGGCCCCGGTTCTCGGTGAAGCGCGGATCCTCGCTGAGCGCCTTCAGCTCCGGCAGCGCGCTGCACAGCTTGGCGAACAGCTTGTCGTTGCCGGCGGAGATCATCACCCAGCCGTCGCGCGCCTCGAACGCCTGATAGGGCACGATCTCGGCAAGGCCGGACCCCTGGGGCTTGCGCACCTCGCCGGACTGGGCATGCGCCGCCAGGGGCGTCGTCATCCAGGCCAGGGCGGCCTCGAACAGCGAGGTCGAGATGCGGCTCCCCTCGCCGGTCTTCGCCCGGCCGATCAGCGCCGACAGGAGACCGATGACGATCCACATGCCCGCGCCCATGTCCACCAGCGAAACACCCACCCGCACCGGCGGGCGATCGGGTTCGCCGGTCACCGACATGATGCCGGAGCTGGCCTGGGCGAGCGGGTCGTAGCCCGGCTTCTGCGACATGGGTCCGCGGGCCCCGAAGGCCCCGATGTCGCACCAGATCAGGCTGGGCTTCTCGGCGCGCATCGCCTCGGCGTCGAAGCCGAACTTTTCCAGCAGGCCCGGCCGCAGGTTCTGGATCACCGCATCCGCCTGCTCGACGATCAGCCGGCGCAGCGCCGCAGCATCCGCCGGATCGGCAAAGTTGACCGTGATGTCCTGCTTGCCGCGGTTCAGGCTGTGAAAGACGGTGGACGTCCCATTGTGGAAGGGTGGGCCCCAGCCGCGGGCGTAATCGCCGCCGCCGGGGTTCTCAACCTTGATCACGCGCGCGCCCAGATCGGCCAGGACGAGGCCGGCGTAAGGGGCCGCCACGCTATGACCGAGCTCTACGACAGTAATGCCCGCAAGAGGCGCTAGTTTGGACATTTCGGCCCCTTCATTCCTCAAAGGTTCCATGGTTACGCCGCCGCGCGCAGGCGCGGATTAAAGACAATCACAGGTATTCTTCCGCCAGAGCCTCGCCCCGGATCTCCGCGGTCGGCCCGCTGCGGCGGATCACGCCGGAGCGCAGCACATGGCCGTAATGGGCGATCTTCAGGGCCGGCCGGGCCATCTGCTCGGCCATCAGCACGGCGATCCCCTCGTTCTGCATCCGACGCACGGCTGCCGAGATCTGCTCGATCCACACCGGCGCGAGGCCGAGGAAAGGCTCGTCCAGAAGCAGCAGCTTCGGCGCCCCGCACATGGCGCGGGCGATGGCGACGAGCTGCTGCTGGCCGCCGGACAACTGCCCCGCCATCTGATGCTGGCGCTCGGCCAGGAACCCGAACGCAGCCACGAGATAGTCCCAGCGCCGGGACAGCTCCTGGCCCTTCAGCTGCGGTGCGCCGGCGAGCACGTTGTCCTTCACCGACATGGTGGGGAAGACGCGGCGGCCTTCCGGCGAATAGCCGATGCCGAGGCGGGCGCGGACGTCGGCATCAAGGCTCGTGATCTCACGTCCCTCGAAGCTGATGGTGCCGCTGCGGGCCTTCACGAGGCCGATCACGGTATTGATCAAACTCGACTTTCCCGCCCCGTTGGCCCCCACCAGGAGGACCGTCTGGCCGGCGGCGATGTCGAGCGAGACCCCGTCGAGGGCGCGCGTGCCGCCATAGGCCACATGAAGATCGCTGATCGAGAGCATCACGCGCCCTCCTCTTCACTGCCGCCGAGATAGGCGTCGATCACATCCTTGCGGCTGAGCACGCTGTCGGGGTCGCCCTCGGCAATCAGACGCCCGCCGTCCAGCACGATCACCCGCGGGCACAGCCGCTTGATCAGGTCCATGTCGTGCTCGACGATGAGCGCGCCGCACCCGAAGACGTCGCGGGCAAAGCCGAGAAAGCGGTCGATGCGGGGCCGCTCGCTCTTCTCCAGGCCGGCCGCCGGCTCGTCGAGCAGCAACATGCGCGGCCGGGTCGCCAGGGTCATGGTCAGGCCCAGCATCTTCTGCAGCCCATAGGGAAGCACGTTGGCGTTCCGGTCGAACTCGCCCGAAAGGCCGAATTCGTCGAGCAGCGGCGCGATGAGGTCCCACACCTCGCCGTTGTTGCCGGAGAAGCGGATGGCGCTCACCAGATTGTCGCGCACGCTGGTGTCGGCGAGGATGGCGGTCTGCTGGAAGCTCCGCACCAGGCCGCGCTGCGA
>JAFIHR010000159.1 GCA_017849325.1 Xanthobacter autotrophicus
CCTTCAGTCGGTGCCGCCCGAGGCCCGCGCCGAGCTGATCGTGAACCGCGACGCCTTCGAGAAGATCTTCGTGGACCTCATCGCCGACCTGCCCCTCGATCCGGCGATCGATCGCAATCTCTACCGCCTGCTGCTCTTCACCCTGCTCAACAACGTGAGCCAGTGGTATCGCGAGGGGCGGCTCACGCCCGAGGATATCGCCCGGCAGATCGTTCTCATCTTTCGCCAGAACGCGCGCTGAGCGTTCGGAGACCACCGCGGGGCGCCACGGCATCCGGACCGCCGCGCAATGAGCCGGGGGCGGGCGGGCTCATGGCCGGCGCCGCCGTCACGGCGCCGTGTCAGGCGAAGACCTCGTAGAAGCCGAGCTTCTTCTGCATCGGCGCATCGTCCACGACAAACAGATGGGCCGGCCGCGTGGAGGAGGCATTTTCCAGCCGCACCTCGGCATGGGTCGGAACCGCCAGGGTGTCGGCCTGCTCGAACGGCAGGCTGACGCCGTCGATCAATGCCGTGCCCGCCCCGTCCACCACATTGAGGACCGACGAGGCGGAATGGCGCGGCAGCCGCAGGCTCTCGCCGGGACGAAGCTGGAGCACGGAGAAGCCGAGAATGGGCATGCAATCGGCCCCCGTCTCGGGATTGACATAGGCGAGCCGCACCGCCTCGCCGTGGGCGGTCACGCCGGCGAGATCGGCGAGCGCCGCTTTGGCCTCGCGCCAGGGGAAGCGCACCAGGGGATAATCGGCCCACGCCTGTGCCTGTGCCCGGCCGCGCCACGGCACCAGCCCGGCGCGGCGGTAGCGGGTCTGCGAGCTGTCCGGCTCGTTGCGGATGGCCTGGGGCGCGCCCTCGGTGCAATAGGAGGCTTCGAGGCCATAGATCAGCGGCAGATCGAGGGCGTCCATCCACACCACCGGCGCGGTGCCGGCGTGGCCGTGCTCGTGCCACAGGCCCGAGGGGGTGAGGATGAGGTCGCCCGGCTCCATGGGGCATTTCTCGCCCTCCACCACGGTGAAGCCGCCCTCGCCTTCCACCACGAAGCGCACCGCGGACGGGCTGTGGCGATGGTTGGACGCGGTCTCGCCCGGGAGGATCAGCTGCATGCCGATGTAGATGGACGGGGTCGCCTGCATGTTCTCCAGTCCGAGCCCGGGATTGGCCAGCACCAGCACCCGCCGTTCCGCCTTCTCGATGGGCGTGAGGCGGCCGGCCTCCAGAAGCTGCGGGCGGACATCCTGGTAGCGCCACAGGGTCGGGGCGGTGCGGCGCGAGGGGATGCCATAGGGTAGCGCCGCGCGCAGCGCTGGCCACAGCGGCACGAGGTTGCGGGCGGTGAGGCCCTGCCGGTAGTCGAGCGGCAGGTCTTCGAGCGTGCCGAGTTCGGACATGGGGTTCCTCCTGTTCTTGACGGCGTGGTGTCGGGCGCGGGGCCGGGATGGCGGGCCGGCCCCGCGCCTCAGGGCTCGGCGTCCGGCTGCAGGCCGGGGGCGGCGCCGGCGAAGGCGGGCAGCGCGTTGCACGCCGCCTCGATGGCGAGGAGCCGCGGATAGGGTGCGAGGTCGCAGCCGAACCGGCGCGCATTGGCGAGCTGCGGCACGAGGCAGATGTCGGCGAGTGAGGGCGCCGGCCCGAAGGCGAAGGCGCCGCGATGGGCGTGGCCCGCCGCCGTCCGCTCAAGCGCCGCGAGCCCTTCGGCGCACCAGTGGCGATACCAGGCATCCACCTCGTCCTGGGCGTGGCCGAGCGGGGATTTCAGATAGGCGAGCACGCGCAGGTTGTTGAGCGGGTGGATGTCGCAGGCGATGGCGAGGGCGAAGGCGCGCACCTCGGCGCGCAGCAAGGGATCGCGCGGCAGCAGCGCCGGCTCGGGGCGGGTCTCCTCCAACCACTCGATGATGGCGAGGGACTGGGTGAGCACATGGCCGTCCGTCTCCAGCGCCGGCACCAGGCCCTGCGGGTTCAGGGCGGTGAAGTCCGCCGCGCGCTGCTCGTTCCGCCGCAGATGGACGGGCACGAGATCGGGGGTCACCCCCTTGAGCGCGAAGGCGATGCGGCAGCGGTAGGAGGCCGAGGAGCGGAAATAGCCGAAGATGCGCATCGCCCGGCCTCACATGGCTTCGGCGGCGGCGATGGCGAGGCGGATGTCCGGCAGGCCGTCGATGCCGCCGGTCACCACATTGCCGGCCACCACCGGGCCGACGCCGGCGGGCGTGCCCGTATAGATGAGGTCGCCGGGCCGCAGGTGATAGTAATGGGACAGATGCGACACCAGCTCCGGCACGCTCCACACGAGGTCGCTCAGATGGGCGTCCTGCCGCGTCACCCCGTCCACCGCCAGCCAGATGCGCTGCGGGCCGAGGGCGCCGAGCTGCGCCTTGGGCAGGATCGGGGCGATGATGGCGGACTGCTCGAAATTCTTGCCGAGGTCCCACGGCCGGCCCTTGGCGCGGGCGTCGAGCTGCAGGTCGCGCCGTGTCATGTCGAGGCCGCAGGCATAGCCGAGCACCGCATCCATGGCCTGCTCCGCCGCCACGCCCCAGGCGGGCGCGCCGATGGCGACCACCAGCTCCATCTCGTGATGGTAGTTCGACGTGCCGGGCGGGTAGGCCACCGTGGCGCCCGTGGGGACGATGGCGGAGGCCGCCTTCAGGAAATAGAAGGGCGCCTCGCGGTCCACCTCCACGCCCATCTCCTTGGCGTGGTCGGCATAATTGCGGCCGACGCAGAAGATGCGGTTGACGGGCAGGCGGCGGCTCTCCCCGACCACGGCGACGGTCGCCGGGGCGGGGGCGGGAAACAGAAGCAGGTCGTCGGCAATGGCGCTCATCAGCGGAAACTCCTGTGCTCACGCGCGGGCGGCTGCAGCGATCTCGGCGCGGCGCAGGACCCTGGCGGAAGGGGCGGACGACCGGCCGTCGACCGGCCGGCCTTGCTCTCGGGGCCGCGGCGGGGCGGCTCGGCTCAGACCAGGGGCACGTGGATCGGGTCGTAGCAGTAGAGCCATTCGTTGCGAGACTTGGCGATGTTCTTCTCCTCGAAGGCGCGCTTCATCTCGGCGGCGTCCATGATGTGGTAGAGATCGCCGTGCTCGGTGGACTCGTTGACGACCCGCGCGGTGCGCTCCACCCGGTTGCGCTGGAACAGGTCGAGCGCGGCGGCAGGGTCGGCCTCGCGCTCCAGGGCGCGGGACAGGACTGCGGCATCCTCGATCGCCATCACCGCCCCGGAGGCGAGATAGGGCAGGGTGGGATGGGCGGCATCGCCCATCAGGGTGACGCGGGGCGTGCTCCAGTGGAGGATCGGCGCGCGGTTGTTGAGCGCCCAGCGATAGCAGGACTCCTTGTCCATCGCGTCGATCAGCATCTGGACCTTCGGGTGCCAGCCCGCGTAATCGGCCTTCAGTTCTTCCCACGGCCGCTTCGAGGTCCAGGATTCCTCTTCCCAGGCTTCACGCTCGACGCAGCCGACGAAGTTCACCACGCGGCCGGAGCAGAGATAATACACCACGGCATGGTTCTTCGGCCCGCACCAGACGGTCGCGACCCGCTCCATGTAATCGGCGGGCAGGCGCTCGGCGGGGACGGTGGCGCGCCAGGCCACGTGCCCGGTGTAGTGGGCCGGGGTCGCCCCCAGCAGCTGGGCGCGCACCGCCGATTTGATCCCGTCGGCGCCGATCAGCACGGCGCCGCGGGTCTTGGTTCCGTCGGCGAAGCTCAGGGTGACGCCGTCCGCATCCTCCACGTATCCGGTCACGCGGTGGCCGAGGTGGATGCAGCCCGGGTCAAGGCTCAGGACGCGCCGCGCCAGGATGTCGTGAATGTCCGCGCGATGGATGTGGTAATAGGGGGCGTGGTGCAGCTCCTCGTGCCGGGCGCCCAGCGGCAGGCGGTGCAGCAGCTCCCCGGTGTCGAAGCGCCGATACTCGAAGGCCTGCGAGCGGACGCCGACGCGCTCGATCTCGGCGCGCAGGCCGAGGAAGTCCAGCACCTTGACCGCGTTGGCGCTGAGCTGGATGCCGGCGCCCACCTCGCCGAGGGCCGGCGACTGCTCATGCACCTCGACCTGGAAGCCCCTCGTCATGAGACAGGCGGCCGCCGCGAGCCCGCCGATGCCGGCACCGGCGATGAGTATCTTGGCGCCCTTGTCCATCTTTTCCTCCCGATTGAGCGTCGCATCCGGCGCCCCACCGCCTCGCGGACGCCGCGCCAGCGGAGGGGACGGGCCCGGGACCGTCGCCTGTAATGCGAGACTTATCGGGATGGATCTGATTATGTCAAATTAAATCTCATAATATGATATTATGATAATTCGTGGATGAGGCGGGTGATTTCGTCGGCCGCCGCCTTCACCTCGGTGCCGATGCTGTCGATGAGCGCCCCGTTCACGAGGTCGCCGACAATCACCACGCACAGGCTCGCCATGGGGTGGCGCTCGGCGTCGAAGATCGGCGCGGCGATGCCCACGGCGCCCGGCGTGACCTCGCCATAGGCCACCGCGTAGCCGGTGCGATGGATGCGCATCAGGTTTCGGGCGATATCCTCGCTGGTCTCGCCCGCGCCGACCGCCTTGAGGTCCTCGATGTTGAGGGCGATGAGGCGCAGCATCTGGGCGCGCGGCAGGAAGGCGAGAATGGAGCGCGCGATGGCGCCGCGACCGAGCGGCATCGGCCGGCCGCGGGGGTAGCTGCTGACGAGCCGGTCGTTGGAGGATTCCGAGGCGACGCAGAGAATCTTGTTGCCGTACCAGCGCACGACCAGCGCGGTGCAGCGGTGGCGTTCGGTGAGCGCGCGCAGGAAGGGCGCGCCGTGGAGCACGACCGCATCGGAGCGCCGCACCAGATAGTCGAGCTCGACGATGCGCGGCCCGAGGGTGTAGTGCGCGCTCCCGCTGGAGGCGAGGAAGCCATACGATTTCAATATCTTGATGTAACGGTACAGGGTCGGCCGGCTGTAGCCGAGCGTGGCCATCAGGTCGTCGAAGGACCACTCCAGGCGCTCTTCCGAGAACACGTCCAGAAGACCGATGAGCCGCTCAAGGCTGTTGGTGGGCTCCATATTGCTCTGCCGTCTCCCGCGCTTTTTCGGTGCTCCAGGGCTCTCATCGCAGAGGAAGGGGATTGCATCAATGTCGGCCATCGATATAAGTCTTATAATATGAGACTATGAATGCGCCCGACGTTGCCTTCGGGGCGCGTCGCATGTCTCGCCAATGAAAATCCTCGGAGGAAGCACTCGTGGTTCACGCTCCAGCCCATGCCCCGGGCCTGACGTCGGCTATTCATGTCGATCTCGCCCATTTTATCGAACGCCAGCCGGTGGGCGCATTTCAGGTCCGCCTTCTGCTCGTCTGCGCCGCCGTCCTGTTCATCGACGGCTTCGACACCCAGGCCATCGGCTATGTGGCGCCGTCCATCGGCAAGGAGTGGGGGCTGGAGCGGGGTGCCCTCGGCCCGGTGTTCAGCGCCGGACTGTTCGGGCTCATGCTGGGCGCCCTCATCATCGGCCCCATCTCCGATCGCATCGGCCGGCGCCGCGTCATCATCGCCAGCGTCGCCGCCTTCGGCGTCGCCACCCTCGCCACCATGTTCGCGCGCGATGTCACCGAGCTGCTGGTGCTGCGCTTCATCACCGGCATCGGGCTCGGCGGCGCGATGCCCAACGCCGTGGCGCTGACCGCCGAGGTCAACCCGCACCGCCGGCGGGCCACCATGGTGATGTTCATGTTTGCCGGCTTCTCCCTGGGCGCCGCGGTCGGCGGCCTGATCGCCGCCGCCCTGATCCCCCATTTCGGCTGGTCGTCGGTGTTCCTGGTGGGCGGCCTCGCGCCGCTGCTCCTGGTGCCGCTGCTGCTGGCGCGCCTGCCGGAATCGGTGCGCTTCCTCGCCCTGTCCGGCGACAATGACGCGCGCATCGGCGCGCTGCTGGAAAAGATCGCGCCGGCGGTGCGGTTCGCCCCCGGCACGGTCTTCACCGTCGCCGAGGAGAAGCTGGAGGGCCTGCCGGTGAAGCGGCTGTTCGCCGATGGCCGCACCCCGGCGACGCTGGCCTTCTGGGTGCTGTTCTTCATGAGCCTGCTGGACCTCTACCTGCTCTCCAACTGGCTGCCGACGGTGGTCAACGATCTC
>JAFIHR010000160.1 GCA_017849325.1 Xanthobacter autotrophicus
GGAAGAAGAGGGCGAGATGGTTCGCCTCCTCAAGCGCGGCGCGGGCTTCGACGAGGGCATCCGGCAGCGGCGCGGCGAGGAAATCCGCCTGCGTGCGCAGCAGCGGAAAGTCGAGCGTGGCCACGTCGATGCGCCGCACCGTGTGGCCGGCCTCCCGCGCCCCTTCGGCATAGGCATCGGCCAAAGCGTGGCACAAATGTCCGCCCCCGGCATCCGGATGGCCCTGGAGTATGAGGATCGATCTCGCCATGCCGGCGCCTCTCCCGTCTGCCGCCGAACCGCTCGGCTGAGAGAGCTTGGCGCCCGGCGACGGCCGGCGCATTGCGCCGGATCACCCCGCCTCAGCCCTTGGGCCGATCGGGAATGGAATAGGTGGCGACGCAATGGGCCACAAGATCGGCCTCGGCCTCGCTGCGCAGGCCCACGTCGCCCACCGCAAGGCGCTTGCCCAGCTTGATCAGGCGCGCGTCGGCGAAGACGGGTCCGGGCGCCGGCTTGCGCAGGAAATTGATGGAGAGATTGGTGGTCACGGCCAGCCCCACCGGCCCGATCTGGCCGAGCAGCGCCACATAGATCGCGATGTCCGCCAGCGCCATGAGCGAGGGGCCGGACACGGTTCCGCCCGGCCGCAGGTGCTCCTCGCCCGCCTCCAGCCGGATGGTGGCGCAGCGCGGCCCCACCGAGACGATCTGATGCGGCTTGCCGGGCCCGAACGCCTGCGGGAACTCCGCTTCGAGGAAAGCGTTGAGGTCCGCCGGCGACATCACCGTCCCGTGAGGCTTTGCATTCATGTTCGTCTCCTTCCGTCAGGTGTCTCGCACCTTTTCTAATCGATGCATATGATAGCCTGCGTCAGATACAAGAAGCAGCCAGCAAGGGAGGTCCCATGTCCGCGCACGCCCCCGCGCACGTTCCCGCCGCCGCCGATCCGGTGGTGAAGACTGCCGTCGCCGACGGCATCGCCGTGCTCACCCTCGCCCGCCCGGAACGGCGCAACAGCCTGTCCGAGGCCATGATGGCGGCGCTGTCCTCGGCGCTGGCGGAGATCGCGGTCGATCCCAGGGTGCGGGTGGTGGTGATCGAGGCGGAAGGGCCGGTGTTCTCCGCCGGGCACGACCTCAAGGAGATCCAGAGCCACCGCGGCGACGCGGACCGCGGCCGCGCCTATTTCGACGCGGTGCTGAAGCGCTGCGCCGCGCTGATGACCTCCATCGTCCGCCTGCCCCAGCCGGTGATCGCCGCGGTGGATGGCATGGCCACCGCGGCCGGCTGCCAGCTCGTTGCGAGCTGCGATCTGGCGGTGGCCGGCGAGAAGGCGCGCTTCTGCACGCCGGGGGTCAACATCGGCCTGTTCTGCCACACCCCCATGGTGGCGCTGACGCGCAACCTCGTGCCCAAGCACGCCATGGAGATGCTGCTGCTCGGCGAATGGGTGCATGCGCCCGACGCCCTGCGCATGGGCCTCGTCAACCGCGTGGTGCCCGACGGCGGCGCGCTGGAAGGCGCCATGGAGCTGGCGAAGCGAATCGCCGAGAAGTCCCAGGTGCCGGTGAAGCTCGGCAAGGCCGCCTTCTACGCCCAGGCGGAGCTGACCCTCGACGAGGCCTATGCCTACGCCTCCGAGGTGATGACCACCAACATGCTGGCCCGCGACGCCGACGAAGGCATCTCCGCGGTCATCGAGAAGCGCCATCCCACCTGGGAGGACCGCTGAGCGGCCCACGGCTTCCCGCCGGCCGCCCCGCCACGGGGACGTGATCGGGACGGCCGGTGCGGTTAACGCTCTTTCAACCATAAGCGGGCTTTGCTGACGGAAGGTTGCCGGGTCCCCCCTCCGGCGCCGTTTACGGAAGGCAGCCGATGGTTCAGGCGTTCTGCATTCCTGGCTCGAAGCCTCCCGCGCTCCTGAGAGGGATCACGGCGCGCCGACTCGCATGGGCGGGATTCGCGTTCGCCGTCCTCGTCAGCCTCTTTCCCCTGCGCTTCACCGCGACGGCGACGCTCGCGTTCGACGTGGGCACCCAGCCGCCGGCCAGCGTCGTGCGGGGCGTGGCGCAGGTGCTGTCCTCCCGCGAGATCACCCGCGACGTGGTCGCCCGGCTCGATCCGGCGGACGTGGCGCGGCTCGCCGCGGGCGGCCCAACCGCTCTGGCGGAGCAGGACGACCTCACCCTCGCCCAGTCGCGCAGCCTCGCCGTGCGCGCGGCGCGCCGGCTGGAGACCACCCTCGACGTCACCCCGGCCGACGGCGGGCGCACGCTGGAGGTTTCCGCCTCCGCGACCAATGCGGCGCTGGCGGCACGGGTCGCCAACGCTTATGTGGCGGCGCTTCTGGAGCTCGATGCCGCGGTGCGTGCCGAGCGTGACGGCGCCCCGCCCTCGCCCCTGCCCACGGTGCGCAAGGGCGGGCCGACGGCGCAACCCGTCCTGCCCGATCCGCCCCGTCCGCTGACCCTGGCGCTGCTGGGCCTCTTCGGGCTCGCCCTGGCGGCTTCCGGCTTTCGCCGGCGGCGGCCGGACGATGGCCACGAGCCGGTGGATGCCATGGACCTGCCGGTGGAGCTGAAGAGCAACCGGCGCATCTTCTGGCTCGATGGCGGCACCGGCGTCGGCCTCGGCCTCGACGAGGCGGTGGAGCGCCTGGCCCAGACCATTCCCGCGCCCCGCGCAGAGGACGCCCTCGGCCGCCTGGTGCTGCTCTCCTCCGACGATCTGCCGGAGAAATCGGCCACCCTCGCCATTTCGCTGGCGCGCGCGCTGGCGGAAGAGCATCGGGTGGCGCTCGTGGCCCTCGACGGCGACGCGCAGGAGCTGAGCGCGCTCGTGTCCGATCCCTGGGCGCCCGGGGTGAGCGAGCTTCTGTTCGGGGTGGCCGGCTTCCGCGAGACCATCCATCGCGATGCCCATTCCCGTGCCCACGTGATCCCGCCGGGCCGCGACGGGCGCGGCGATCCCGGCATCGTCGGGGCCGAGCGGCTGACGCTGGTGCTGCATTCCCTGCGCCAGACCTACGATCACGTGATCGTGGCGGCGCCGAGCCTGATCGATGCCCGGGGCGCCGAGCGGCTGGCGGCGCTGAAGCCCGTCCTCGTCTGCGTCCATGCGGACACCACGCCCACCACCGCCGCGGTGGAGAGCTTTGAGATGCTGGCGAGCGAGCATTTCGAGAGCGTGGCGATGCTGTGCCTCGCCACCGGGCATGCGGTGCCGGAGATCGAGGAACCGCTGCTTCCGCCGATGGCCGCCCCCTCCATCGACGGGACCGAGCAGGCGCCGGCGCGCCGGACCCGCGAGGCGCCGGCCCGCACCGCGCGGGCGGCGTGACGCGAGCGCTCAGGCCCTGCGGTTGCCCTTCTCCATCCAGCTGATGATGAAGGCGGCGGGAATCACCCACAGGGTGCCCAGCAGCACGTAGCAGATCGTCTGCAACGCCCAGTGCAGCTCGGTCACCCGCCCCTGGGCGACCGCCATCGCCCCCAGCGCCCAGAACACCATCAGGGCGAGCAGCAGCACGGCGCCGATGAACTTCCGCAGACGCTGGGGCATGGGACGACGAACCTTTCGAACCGCGATCTGACGCAGCGGTGGCCGCAGGGGCACGCGCCATATGGCGCACCCCGCCGGCTTGCACCGCCGCCTGGCCCTCTATAACGAATCCCGAGGACGGGCCACGGAAAACACCGAACCCATGCGCGCCTTGGCGAAAGGCCGCACCGACCCGTCCGGGGAAGGAGCACCATGGCGCATCAGGGCACGACCGGCGTTTCCCGGCCCGCCGCATCCTCCGCTGGCGCGGCGGAGGCCGACCTGCGGAAGCTCACGCCCGTGCGGCTGTGGCTTTACGCGGTGGCCGCGCTGATCGTCGCCATGGTGGTGGTGGGCGGCGCGACGCGCCTCACCGAATCCGGCCTCTCCATCACCGAATGGAAGCCGGTGACCGGCGCCCTGCCCCCGCTGTCTGAGGCCGACTGGCAGGCCGAGTTCGACAGGTACAAGACCATTCCGCAGTACGAGATCCTCAACAAGGGCATGGGCCTCGACGGCTTCAAGCGGATTTACTGGTGGGAATGGGGCCACCGCCTGCTGGGCCGGCTGATCGGCGTCGCCTTCCTGCTGCCGTTCCTCTATTTCGTCTGGCGCGGGCTGGTGCGCGGGCCGCTGCTGATGCGCTGCCTCGGGCTGTTCGTGCTCGGCGGGATGCAGGGCGCGGTGGGCTGGTGGATGGTGGCCTCGGGCCTCACCGAGCGGGTCTCGGTCAGCCAGTATCGCCTCGCGGTGCATCTCACCCTCGCGTGCATCATCCTTGCCGCCATCGTGGCGGTGGCGCGCTCGCTGTCGCCGAAGGGCCAGGTGTCCGGCGGGACGGGGCTGCGCCTTGCCGCGCGGGGCCTGGTGCTCCTCACCCTGCTGCAGATCTTCGCCGGCGGGCTGGTCGCGGGCCTCGATGCCGGCATGGCCTACAACACCTGGCCGCTCATGGACGGGCACTTCATCCCGCCGGCGGACCAGCTCGGTGCCATGTCGCCCTGGTGGAAGAACCTGTTCGAGAACGCGCTGACGGTGCAGTTCGACCACCGCATGATCGCCTATGCCCTGTGGGGCGGGTGCGCGCTCAACCTGCGGGCCTGCCGGAATGCCCCGCTCCAGGTCGGGCGCAGCGCGGCGGTGCTGTTCGTCATGGTGAGCCTCCAGGCGCTGCTCGGCATCGCGACGCTGCTGTTCCAAGTGCCGCTGCACGTGGCGCTGACCCATCAGCTCGGCGCCACCCTGGTGCTGATCGCCGCCACCCTGCACGCCGCGGGGCTTTCCTCGGCGCAGAAGCCGGCAGCGGCGCTGCCGGCCGCCGCCTGAGAAATCAGTCTGAGAAATCAGTGCAGCATCGCCCCGACCACCGGGGCGGCGAGCACGTTGAGAAGCCCGGCCAGCACCATCACGAGGCCGGCGATGGAGCCCTCCTCCCCGCCGATCTGGTGCGCCCGGGCGACGCCCGCCGCATGGGCGCCCATGCCGAACAGCGCGCCGCGGGCCAGCGAGGACCGCAGCGGCAGCAGTTTCAGCATGGCCTCGCCCAGCGCCGCGCCGATCACGCCGGTGAGCACCACGAACACGGCGGTGAGGTTCGGCAGCCCGCCGAGATCATCGGAGATAGTCATGGCGAAGGGCGTCGAGGTGGAGCGCGGCATCAGGCTGATCTGCATCGCCTCGGGCAGGCCGAGGGCATAGGCAAGCGCCCAGGCGGTCGCCATGGCCATGGCGCTGCCCACCAGCACGCCCACCAGCAGCACCGGCCAGTGGCGGCGGATCAGCGCGCGCTGCTCGTAGATCGGCAAGGCGAAGGCCACGGTCACCGGGCCGAGCATCACCACCATCCAGTGGGTGCCGCGGATGTAGTCGGCGTAGCCGGTGTGGAGCGCCAAAGCGAGCGCGACCACCAGGATCGGGGTGAGCAGCAGCGGCGCCGTCCACCAGCGCTTCAGGCGCGAGAAGATGAGCCGCGCCACCACGTAGCAGCCGATGGTGGCGGCCGACCAGAACAGGGTCAGCGTGAGGGTGTCAGCAGTCGGCATGACGGCCTCCCTCGCGCATGCGCCAGCGATAGGCGAGATCCACCGTGATCGCGGTGGAGACCATCACCATCACCGTGCCCAGCAGGATCACCGCCATCACCTTGAGGCCGGTGGCGCCGAGGAACTCGCGATGGTCGATCACCGCCACCACGGCGGGCACGAAGAACAGCAGCATGTCGGCGAGCAGGCGCGAGGCGCCGCGCTTCACCCGCACCGGACGCAGCCAGCCGGACACCAGCAGCGCCAGCACCAGCACCATGCCCACCACGCCGCCGGGAATGGGCAGATGGGTCAGGCGCACCACCGCCTCGCCCACCAGCCAGAAGCCGGCGATGACGGCGATCTGCAGGATGCTGGA
>JAFIHR010000161.1 GCA_017849325.1 Xanthobacter autotrophicus
CGCCGCCCGCCGCGGACGATGCCGGGCGATCCCGCTCCGGCGCCTCGCCCAGCACCACGTGGCGGCGCATGAGGTTCTGAAGCTCGCGCACGTTGCCCGGCCAGTCGCGCGCCAGCAGCCGCGCCGCCGCATCGGGCGGAAGCGCGGGCACCGGGCGCCCCTCCTCCTGCGCGAAGCGCTGCAGGAAGGCCGAGGCGAGCAGCATCACATCCTCGCCGCGCTCCCGGAGCGGCGGCAGATGCAGGTTGAGCACATGCAGGCGATAGAACAGGTCCGCGCGCAGCCGGCCCGCCCGCACCTCGGCCTCCGGGTCGCGGTTGGTGGCGCAGACGATGCGCACGTCCACCGCGCGCTCCTCGCCCTCGCCGATGCGGCGTACCCGGCCCTCCTCCAGCATGCGCAGCAGCTTGGCCTGGAGCGCCGGATCCAGTTCGCCGATCTCGTCGAGGAACAGCGTGCCGCCGTGGGCCAGCTCGGCGGCCCCCGCGCGGTCGCGGTGCGCCCCGGTGAAGGCGCCGCGGGCATGGCCGAACATCTCGGCTTCCAGAAGGTCGCGGGGAATGGCGGCGCAGTTGAGGGCATGGAACGGGCCGTCGCGGCGAGGCGAACGGGCATGGAGCGCGGCGGCGCAGACTTCCTTGCCGGTTCCGCTTTCCCCGGTGATGAACACCGGCGCGCGGGAGGCCGCCGCCCGCTCGATGCGGCCGTAAAGGGCGCGCATGGGGTCCGAGCGGCCGATGAAACCGCAATAATCCGGCGCCGCCTTGTCCGCGGCGGGCGGAGGAGGGGCGTCCGGCCCGGTCGCGGCGGACCGCGGCGCGCCGGCCTGGGGGGAAGCCGAACGGGCGGAGAGCGCACGAGCGGGGCCGGCCGCCATCTCCACCAGCCGCCGGGCCGCCTCCTCGGCGCGCAGCGGCTTCACCATCACATCGTCGGCGCCCGCCCGCATGGCGCTCACCGCGGCCGCGAACGAGCCCTGGTCGAGGGCCGCCAGAAGCCCGCCGTCGAAGCCGCCCGCCCGAAGGCGCGCCACCGCCGCCTCACCGCCCGAAGGCAGCGCCAGGAACACCGCGCCGCACCGTCCGGCCAGCGCTGCGGCCGCATCGAGATGCTCGGCTTCGAGGAGCGTGGGGACGGTCTCGCCCGGCCCGGCCCGGCGCGCGAAGGCGGTGCGCAGCGCCCGCCGGATCGCCGGATCGGGATCGCAGATCAGCACGCGCGGGCGATGGCGTTCCGGCACAAGGGGGTTCCGGCTTCACGGGACAAGGCTCAGGGCCGGCGTCGATGATGGCCGCGACAGGGTAAAGAAAGCCTTGATGGCGCGCGCGGAACTCAGCCGTGGGGCGGCTTGTCGGAGGCCGCCTGGGGCGAGAGGCCGGAGGCCTCCAGCGTGGTCAGGGCGCGGTCCGCGAGGTCCTGCGAGGCCAGCATCCGATGCACCAGATGGCGCACGCCGTCGGCGCCCCGCGGGGCGACCCGCACCAGCGCGTGGATCGCCTCGCGCATGTCGCCGGGCCGGTCGAGGGTCTTGAAGGCGAGCGCCAGAGCCAGCCGGCTGGCCAGGCTCGGATGCAGCTCCAGCGAGGCGATGAGGGCCTGGGCGGCGGCGCGGTCCCCCCTCAGAAAGGCCGCGACGGCGAGATAGGCGTTGAGCTCCGACGTCGCCGCCGCGCCCTGCGCGCGGGCCCAGCGGATCAGCTCGGCGCCTTCGTCGACCCGTCCGGCGGCGATGAACACCGCGCCGGCGCTGGCCGCCACGTCATAGTCGAGCGGGTTCAGCTCCAGCGCACGCCGGGCGGACTGGTAGGCCAGCTCTCCCTCGCCCACGAACACCTGCACCAGGGCAAGGGTGCGGGCGGCATAGGCGCTCGCCGGCTCCAGCTCCACCGCCAGCTCGGCCTCGTGCAGCATATCGGCCGCCTCGGCGCGGGAGCTGTCGGCGCGCACGTCGCCGGTGAGCTGATGCAGCATCAAGGCCGCCTTCACCGCATGGACGAGGCCGAAGCCAGCATCCTGCTCGGCAAGGGTGGAAAAGCAGGCGCGCGCGGCGGTCGGCTCGGCGCCGTCCTCCTCGCCGAGCACCGCGAACGCCTCGGCGACGCAGCCGAAGGCCGAGGTCGGCGCATTGCTGCCGGTCTCGGCGAAGGCCATGGTGCGTGCCTGGGTCCGCGCCCGGGTGAGCACCACCCCGTGGGTCTCCATCAGCATGCCGGAAATCTCGCGCACCACGCGGGCCTCGCTCTCCGGAAGGCGGGCCCCGCCGTAGAGGCCTTCCAGCGCGCCGGACCAGACGATCACCCCGTCGCAGGCGTCCGAGAGGCGCAGCAGGAGGGAGAAGCCGCCGTCCTCGCGGCCTTCGGCCAGCGCCGCCAGGGTGAAGATGGACCGGCTCGGCGCGGCGCGGCAGCGTGCCGCCGCCAGACGGTCGTCACCGTCCTTCACGTCGGCGAAGTCGAAACGGGCGAAGGCGTCGCGCAGGCGCACCTCCATGGCGCGCAACTCGCCGCGATCGGGCGCGTTGGGGCCGGTGGCGTCGAAGCTGAGCACCTCCACCAGGGGCAGGCCCACCGCCTGCAGGGCCGAGCCGTGCGGCTCAGCCGCCGAGCGCAGGCCCGACGGAACGCTCATCGCGAGAAGGCC
>JAFIHR010000162.1 GCA_017849325.1 Xanthobacter autotrophicus
GCGGCCGCCGGGCAATTGGGGGTGGTGAGGGTCATCTCCACGGCCACGGAGCGGTCGTCGGCGATGTCCACCTTGTAGATGAGGCCCAGCTCGTAGATGTCCACCGGGATCTCGGGATCGAACACCGTCTTCAGCGCGCCGACGATGTCGCTCGTCAGCTGCGTCAGCTCGGCGTCGGGGATGCCCGACTTGAACTCCGGAAGGTTGCTGCCGCCCGCAGCCTGGGTTTGGGTCATCCGAACAGGTCCTGCGCCTTGATGAGAGCGTCCGCCAGGCGGTCCACGTCGGCGCGCGTGTTATAGAGCGCGAAGGACGCCCGGCAGGTGGCTGTCACTCCATATCGGGCGAGAAGCGGCTGGGCGCAATGGGTGCCGGCGCGCACCGCCACGCCGTAGCGGTCGATGATGGTCGCCACATCGTGGGGATGGGCCCCCTTCATCTCGAAGGAGACGATGCCGCCCTTGCCCTCGGCATGGCCGAAGATGCGCAGGGAATTGAGCGCGCCGAGCCGCTCCATGGCGTACTTCGTGAGGTCCGCCTCATGGGCGGCGATGCGCTCGCGGCCGATGGAGTTCACATATTCGATGGCGGCGCCGAGGCCGATGGCCTGGACGATGGGCGGGGTGCCGGCCTCGAAGCGGTGGGGCGGCTCGTTGTAGGTGACGTAGCTCTCGGTCACCTCGTTGATCATCTCGCCGCCGCCCTCGTAGGGCGGCATCTCGGAAAGCAGCGCCTTCTTGCCGTAGAGCACGCCGATGCCGGTGGGGGCGTAGAGCTTGTGGCCGGTCACGGCGAGGAAGTCGCAATCGAGGTCGCGCACGTCCACCGGCATGTGGACGATGGACTGGCAGGCATCCACCAGCACCTTGGCGCCCACCTCGTGGGCCGCCTTGATGATCTCCTTCATGGGCGTGACCGTGCCCAGCACGTTCGACATCTGGGTGCAGGCGACGATCTTGGTGCGCTCGGTGAGCAGCGCCTTGTAGCCCTCGAAGTCGAACGAGCCGTCCTCGCGGATCGGCGCCCACTTGATCACCGCGCCCTTGCGCTCGCGCAGGTAGTGCCACGGCACGATGTTGGAGTGGTGCTCCATGATGGAGATGATGATCTCATCCCCTTCCTTGATGGACTGTCCGAGCGAGCTCGCCACCGCATTGATCGAGCCGGTGCCCGAGCGGGTGAAGATGATCTCTTCCAGATGCTCGGCATTGAGGAACGCGCGCACGTTCTCGCGCGCCTTCTCGAAGGCGTCGGTGGCGGCATTGGCGAGATAATGCAGGCCGCGGTGCACGTTGGAATATTCATACTGGTAGGCGTGCATGATCCGGTCGAGGACCTGCTGCGGCTTCTGGGCCGAGGCGCCATTGTCCAGATAGGTCAGGGGATGGCCGTGCACGGTCATGGACAGCGCCGGGAAATCCGCGCGGACACGCTCCACGTCGAAGGAGCCGTTCTGCACGGCGGGATGGGTGCTCGTCATCGATGTATCCTCGCCACGGCTCGTGCGCCGTCACGCCCCGGCTTGGCCGGAGCTTCGAATGCG
Source organism: Xanthobacter autotrophicus (assembly GCA_017849325.1). GTDB lineage: Bacteria > Pseudomonadota > Alphaproteobacteria > Rhizobiales > Xanthobacteraceae > Xanthobacter > Xanthobacter autotrophicus_B. The sequence goes on from JAFIHR010000162.1 coordinate 1,544, forward strand.
TTGAAAGTGCGTGTCCTCGCTGCCTCCGCCCGGACGGCCGTAAAGGGGTGTCCCCTCGGGCCATGCCGGGCGGCCGGCACGAAAGTCAGGCGGCGCGGGCCTTGAGCCAGGCTTCCATGCGCGCGATCAGCGTCTCGCGCACGGCTTCGTTGGTCACGAACTCCACGGCCTCGCCCACGAACGCCTGGATGAGCAGCGCCTCGGCCTCCGCCTTCGCGATGCCGCGGGCCATCATGTAGAACATGAGGTTCTCGTCCATGGCGCCGGCGGTGGCGCCGTGGCCGCACTGCACGTCGTCGGCGAAGATCTCGAGCTCGGGCTTGTTGTCCATCTCGGCATTGTCGCCGAGCAGGAGCGCCTGGCTCATCATGCGGCCGTCGGTCTTCTGGGCCTCCGGACGCACCACGATCTTGCCCTGGAACACGCCGCGCGCCTCGTCGGCGAGCACGCTCTTGATCAGCTCGCGGCTGTCGCAGCCCGGCTCGATATGCTCGATGACCAGGGTCATGTCGCCGTGCTGGCGGGCCTTGAGCAGGTTCGCGCCGCGGATGCCGAGGTGCGCGCCCTCGCCGGTCAGCTTGCCGTAGAGGCTCACCCGGGAGGTGGCCGCGCCGGCGGTCAGGGTGAAGGAGTTGAAGGTCGCCTCCTTGCCCAGGTCCAGCATCAGCGTGCCGAGGTGCAGCGCCTTGGCGCCCTCCTCCTGCAGCCGCACATGCTCGAGCGTGGCGCCGGCGCCGACCACCATCTCCATGGCGTCGTTGGCCTGGTAGGCGACGCCTTCCACGCCGGCGAAGCTCTCGATGAGCGTCGCCTTGGCGCCATCCTCCACCACGATCACGTTGCGGGCGTAGGTCGCCGCGGCCGCGCCGGTGAAGACGTGGGCCACGTGCAGCGGCTTCTCCACCGTGGCGCCGGCCGCCACCTTGATCAAAAGGCCGGCCCGCAGGAAGGCGGTGTTCAGCGCCAGGGCGCCGTCATAGCTCTTCGGGCTGAGCGAGCCGATGCGCTCCAGCAGCGGATCGCCCGAAGCGAGCGCGGCCTCCAGCGAGGTCACGGTGAGGCCCGCGGGCAGGCTCGCGAGGTCGGAGAGGCTCTCCACCAGCGTGCCGTTGACGAACACGATGCGCACCGCCTCGGGGAAGGCGACGACGCCCTTGCCGGCCTCGGCCACCGCCGCGGCGTCAGGCGCCCCGGCGATCGGCAGCGCCTCGCGCATCAGGGCGCGCAGGTCGGTGTAGTGCCACTCCTCCACGCGGCGGGTGGGAAGCCCGTTCTCGGTGAAGGTCTTGGCGGCGGCGCGGCGCAGGTCCGCGATGGGGCCGCTCGCCGGCGCGGCCGCGAGGGTCGCGTCGATGGCGCTCGAAAGGGCCTGCTCGGCCGCGGTGCGGATGGGGTGTAGATCGGCGCTCATGATGCCACCGCCCTCACGCCGCGTCCTGGCCATAGGCCGCATAGCCGGTGGATTCCAGCTCCAGAGCCAGCTCCTTGCCGCCGGTGCGCACGATCTTGCCCTGGTGCATCACGTGGATCACGTCGGGCACGATGTAGTCGAGCAGGCGCTGGTAGTGGGTGATCACCAGCATGGAGCGCTCGGGCGAGCGCAGCGAGTTCACGCCCTCGGAGACGATGCGCAGGGCATCGATGTCGAGGCCGGAGTCGGTCTCGTCGAGGATGCAGAAGCTCGGCTCCAGCACCGACATCTGCAGGATGTCGTTGCGCTTCTTCTCGCCGCCCGAGAAGCCCACGTTGACGCCGCGGCGCAGCATGTCCTGGGACATGCCGAGCTTGGCCGCCTTCTCCTTCATGAGGCGCAGGAAGTCGGGGGTGGAGAGCTCCTCCAGGCCGCGATACTTGCGCACCGAGTTCAGCGCCGTGCGCAGGAAGGTCATGTTGGAGACGCCGGGAATCTCCACCGGATACTGGAAGGCGAGGAAGATGCCGGAGCAGGCGCGCTCGGCCGCGTCCATGGCGAGAAGGTCCTTGCCCAGGAAGGTGACGGACCCGCCGGTCACCTCATAGTCCTCCTTGCCCGCGAGCACGCTGGAGAGCGTCGACTTGCCGGCGCCGTTCGGGCCCATGATGGCATGCACCTCGCCGGGATTGATGGTGAGGCTGAAGCCCTTGAGAATCTCGCGGTCACCGATACGAGCGTGCAAATCCTTGATTTCAAGCATAGGTCCGTCCTTAGAAATCCTGTGTGGCGCGCTTCGGCCGGTCGTCCTGGGGGCGGCGCGGCGCCGTGATTGAAATGGAGAGCCGGAGCCGCGCACCGCGAGGGCGCGCGGCCCGAGATCGCATCAGCCGACGCTGCCTTCCAGGCTCACCGAGATGAGCTTCTGGGCTTCCACGGCGAACTCCATGGGAAGCTGCTGCAGCACGTCCCGCACGAAGCCGTTGACGATGAGCGCCACCGCCTCTTCTTCCGAAAGGCCGCGCTGCATGCAGTAGAACAGCTGGTCGTCGGAGATCTTCGAGGTGGTCGCCTCGTGCTCGAACACCGCCGAGGCGTTCTTCGACTCGATGTAGGGCACGGTGTGCGCCCCGCACTTGTTGCCGATGAGCAGGGAGTCGCAGCAGGTGAAGTTGCGCGCGCCCGCGGCCTTCTTGTGGGCGCTCACCTGGCCGCGATAGGTGTTGTCGGAGCGGCCGGCGGCGATGCCCTTGGAGATGATCCGGCTCGTGGTGTTCTTGCCGAGGTGGATCATCTTGGTGCCGCTGTCCACCTGCTGGTAGCCGTTGGAGATGGCGATGGAATAGAACTCGCCCCGGCTGTTGTCGCCGCGCAGGATGCAGCTCGGATACTTCCAGGTCACCGCGGAGCCGGTCTCCACCTGGGTCCACGAGATCTTGGAGTTCTCGCCGCGGCAGTCGCCGCGCTTGGTGACGAAGTTGTAGATGCCGCCCTTGCCCTCGGCATCGCCCGGATACCAGTTCTGGACGGTGGAGTACTTGATCTCCGCGTCCTTCATGGCGACCAGCTCGACCACGGCGGCGTGGAGCTGGTTCTCGTCGCGCTGGGGCGCGGTGCAGCCTTCGAGATAGCTCACATAGGAGCCCTCGTCGGCGATGATCAGGGTGCGCTCGAACTGGCCGGTGTTCTTCTCGTTGATGCGGAAGTAGGTGGACAGCTCCATCGGGCAGCGCACGCCCTTGGGGATGTACACGAACGAGCCGTCGGAGAAGACCGCCGAGTTCAGCGTGGCGTAGAAATTGTCGGTGACCGGAACCACCGAGCCGAGATACTGCCGCACCAGGTCCGGATGCTCGCGCATGGCCTCGGAGATGGAGCAGAAGATCACGCCGGCCTTGCCCAGCTCCTCCTTGAAGGTGGTGGCGACCGACACGCTGTCGAACACCGCGTCCACCGCCACCTTGGTGCCGGTGTAGCCCACGGCGTCGATGTTCTCCTCGACCGCCTTGGCCTGCTCCTCGTCCTTGCTCTGGATGCCGAGCAGAATGTCGCGTTCCCGCAGCGGGATGCCGAGCTTTTCGTAGGTTTTCAGAATCTCGGGATCGATGTCGTCGATGGACTTCGGCCCCTCCTTCTGCTTCGGCGCGGCGTAGTAATAGAGGTCCTGGAAGTCGACCTGTGGGTAGTTCACGCGCGCCCAGGTCGGCTCGGTCATGGTCAGCCAGCGCTTATAGGCGTCGAGGCGCCACTCAAGCATCCATTCCGGCTCGTTCTTCTTGGCCGAGATGAAGCGAATGATGTCCTCGTTCAGGCCTTTGGGAGCCTTTTCCGATTCGATATCGGTGGTGAAACCATATTTGTACTGATCCACATCGACCGAGCGAACCCGTTCGACGGTTTCCTGAACGGCAGCCATCTCAAATCTCCCTTTCCCGTCCGGGGTCAAGGCCCGCGGGTCAGTCCAAAATGTGCCTCAACTATGCAATCATCATGCCGCTCGCGTGGAACGGCTCCTCACCTGCGGCACCACCCGCTGCAGGGTGTCCACCGCAAATTCCATGTCCTCCCGGGTGCTCGACCAGCCGAGGGAGAAGCGAATCGCCCCGCCGGCCCATTCCGGCTCCACCGCCATGGCGGCGAGCACGTGGGAGGCGCCGACCTTGCCCGAGGAGCAGGCCGCGCCCGCGCTCACGCTCAGGTTGGCGAGATCGAGGGCGATCACCAGCGTCTCCGCCCGCACGCCCTGGAAGGCGATGAGGCTGGTGTTGGCCAGCCGGTCCGCCTTGGCGGCGATCACCCGCACCCCGGGGATGCGCAGCAGCACCTCGCGCTCGAACTGGTCGCGCAGCTCCTTGATTCGCATCTGCTCGGCCGCGCGCACCGCCCGCGCCGCGCTCACTGCCGCGCCGAAGCCGGCGATGGCGGCCACGTTCTCGGTTCCGCCGCGCCGTCCCCGCTCCTGCCCGCCGCCGGGAACCAGCGGCGGCACGCGGCTGTCGGGATGGGTGGCGATCAGGGCGCCGATGCCCTGCGGGCCGCCCAGCTTGTGGGCCGACACCGCCATGAAATCCACGTGGGGCGCGATCAGGTCCAGCGCCAGGCGCCCGGCGCCCTGAACCGCATCGCAGAACACCACCCCGTCGTAGGTGCGGGCGAGCCGCGCCGCCTCGAGGATCGGCTGCACCACCCCGGTCTCGTTGTTGGCGAGCTGCAGCGCCACCATGGCGCGGCGCCCGCCCGCGGTGTGCCGCTTCAAGGAAGCGTCCAGCGCGGCAAGATCGATTCGCCCGTCGCCGTCCACGTCCACCGCGATGGCGTAGCGGGACGGGAAGCAATGGCCCTTCATCACCGCCGGGTGCTCCACCGCGCTCGCCAGCAGCACGCCGCAGCTCTTGGCGCGCCCGGCCAGCTCCACCTCCGGATTGAGCGCCAGCGCGATGGCCTCGGTGGCGCCGGACGTAAAGACGATGCCGCGCGGATCGGCCCCGGCGACCGCC
>JAFIHR010000163.1 GCA_017849325.1 Xanthobacter autotrophicus
CCTCACCCCTTCGCCGCTTCCTTCTTGCGGAACACGCCCTTGATGTTGTCCCACAGCTCGATCTTCACGCCGTGGCGCTTCATGATCAGGGCCTGCTGGGTCACCGAGAGGGTGTTGTTCCAGGCCCAGTAGATCACCAGGCCGGCGGCAAAATGGGCCAGCATGAAGGTGAAGATCACCGGCATCCAGTTGAAGATCATCTGCTGCGCCGGGTCGGTGGGCGCCGGGTTCAGCTTCATCTGCACCCACATGGTGATGCCCATGATGATCGGCCACACCCCCAGCACCAGATAGGCGCCGGCGATCGGTAGCTGCGAGGGATCCCACGGGATGAGGCCGAACAGGTTGAAGATGTTGGTCGGGTCGGGCGCGGAAAGGTCGCGGATCCAGCCGAAGAAGGGCGCGTGCCGCATCTCGATGGTCACGAACAGCACCTTGTAGAGGGCGAAGAACACCGGGATCTGCACCACGATGGGCAGGCAGCCGGCCACCGGATTGATCTTCTCCTTCTTGTAGAGATCCATCATGGCCTGCTGCTGCTTCACCTTGTCGTCCGCATAGCGCTCGCGGATGGCGGTGAGCTCCGGCTGCACGGCCTTCATCTTCGCCATGGAGGCGTAGGACTTGTTGGCCAGCGGGAAGAAGATGCCCTTCAGGAGCACGGTGACGATCAGGATCGCCACGCCGAAATTGCCCACCAGGCGATAGATCCAGTCGATCACCAGGAACAGCGGCTTGGTGATGAAATAGAACCAGCCCCAGTCGATCAGAAGGTCGAAGCGGTCGATGCTGTAGGTCTTCTGGTAGCCGTCCACCACCTGCACCACCTTGGCGCCGGCGAAGAGCTGGGAGCTGGAGGCCATGGTCGCGCCCGGCTCCACCGTCTTCGGCGCAGCCAAATAGTCGGCCTGGAAAGTGGGAACGCCCGCCACCTTGGAGGTGGAGAATTTGGCGTCCACCTTCACGCTCTGGTCGGGGATGACGGTGGCGGCCCAGTATTTGTCGGTGATGCCGAGCCAGCCGCCGGTGGCGGAGAAGGCGTGGGGCTCCTCCGGCTTCATCTTGGCGTAGGTGACCTCCTGCAGGCCGCTGTCGCCGAGCACGCCGATCAGGCCCTCGTGCAGGATGTAGAAGCCCGCGGTGTGGGGAATGCCGTGGCGCGAGACCAGCGCATAGGGATAGAGCGTCACCGGCGCGCCGCTCTTGTTCTCCACCTCGTCCTTCACCGCGAACATATAATGGTCGTCCACCGTGAAGGTGCGGCGGAAGACGAGGCCCTGGCCGTTGTCATAGGAGAGGGTGAGCGGCGTCTTCTCGGTGAGGGTGCCGCCTGAGGTGGTCCACACCGTGTCCGGCCCCGGCAGGGTCACGCCGGCGCCGGGCGCCGCGGTCCAGCCGAATTCCGCATAGAAGGGGTCGGGCGCGCCGGAGGGCGAGAGCAGAACGATGTTCGGGCTCTTGGGGTCCACCGTCTCGTGATACTGGGTGAGCTCAAGGTCATCCACCCGCGCGCCGCGCAGCGAGATGGAGCCGGCGAGGCTCGGCGTGGCGATGGGCGCGCGCGGGGCGGCGGCGAGCGCCTGGGCGCGGGTGAGGGTGCGCGCGGGCTGGGTGCTGCCCGCGACGGGCGCGCCGCCCGGCACCGGAGCGCCGGAGGGCACCGGCGCAGTCCCGGGTGCGGCCGCCGGCGCGGTCGCGGCCGGTGCGGTCGCGGAAGGCGCGCTGGTCTGCGCCGCCTGCTGCTCGGTGCGCTGCTGCTCGGCCGCCTGGCGCTGGCGCTCCGCCTGCGGAATGCCGAAGAAATACTGCCAGCCGATGAGGATCGCCATCGAGAGAACGATGGCGACGATCATGTTGCGGTTGTCACTCATGCCGGTCGGCCTCCGTGGGCGGGGGCTTTGATCCCGTGGGCGGGGCGGGAGGCGCCGGAGAAGTCGGCGCGCAGGGTGTCTCAGCTTGTGCGGTCTTAGCGCGTGTCGGCGCGCCGTGCGCGGCCTTCGGCTGCGGCGCTTTGGCCCGCGGTCCCCGGCTTCGGGGCTCGCCGCGGGACGCGGCCTTGGGATCATGCAGCTTGGCGATGCCGCGCCTCAGGTCCGCCACGAGGGCGGCGAACGGCGCCTTCAGCGCCTCCGGCCGGGCCACCAGCACATAATCGTGGCCGGGAAGGCCGGCCTCCGGCAGCACCTGGCGCGCGGCCTCGCGCAGCCGGCGGCGGATGCGGTTGCGCACCACCGCGTTGCCGGTCTTCTTGGTGACGGTGAGGCCGATGCGCACCTCGCCCGCGTCCGCGCGGTCGCGCCCCTGGATCAGGAAGGGGCCGAGCCCGGCACGCCGGGCTTTCGCAGCGGCAAGGAAATCACGACGTTTGCGGAGACGATCCACGAGAGGGGCGGGCTCCGCGAACATCCACCTTCGATCAGGCGGACAGGCGCTTGCGGCCGTGGGCGCGGCGGGCGGCGATGACCTTGCGGCCGTTGCGGGTCGCCATGCGCGCACGGAAGCCGTGGCGACGCTTGCGCACGAGCTTGCTCGGTTGATAGGTGCGCTTCACGGGTCTTGTCTCCGGATGGTTTGCGGCCGCATCGAACGGTCGGATCCCGGCAGCCACGCTGCCCCGGCGGACCCTTCCGCCGATGCCCATCCGACGGCGCCGCGCGAGCGACGCATTTATCGGGAAATAAAGGCCGGGCTCCGGCCGCCGGAGCCGCCTGAGTTCGGGCTCGGCTTATAGGCAAGCGGGCGGCGTCCGTCAATGTCCATGGCGCGTCCGGCCCGCGGGCGGGGCGGCCGATCGCGCTGAGGCCGCCATTTCGCCCGCCCCGTCAAGGCATTGCGGACAGGGCGGGCGGCCTGCGCAAATCCGCTTGCGCAAAGCTTGGCGGTAGGATTTAGCTGATCGGCAGTTTCGCGCGTCGAGGGGCAGGGCTCTCACATGGATCTGCTGCGCATCTACGGTCGGGCCATCACGCTTCTCGGGCCGCAGGCCACGCTCGGCCTGCTGCTGGCCGTCGCCAACGTGGCGCTGGCGCTGGCGCAATTCGCCGAGCCCATCCTGTTCGGCCAGATCATCGACGCGCTGGCGACCGCCCAGGCGGAGCGGCGCATCCCGACCTTCCAGGAGCTGACCCCGCTCCTTGCGGCGTGGGTTGCCTTCGGCCTGTTCAACATCGGCGCGGGGGTGACCATCTCGCTGCATGCCGACCGGCTGTCCCACCGCCGGCGCCTCGGCGTGCTGACGCAATATTTCGAGCACGTGCTCCAGCTGCCGCTGAGCTTCCACGGCGAGACCCATTCGGGCCGCCTGCTGAAGGTGATGCTGGAGGGGGTGGACGCCCTGTGGGGCCTGTGGCTGTCCTTCTTCCGCGAGGACCTCGCGGCCATCGTCTCGCTGATCGTGCTGGTGCCGGTGGGCATCTGGATCAACTGGCGCCTCGGCCTGGTGCTGATCGTGCTGATCTTCGTGTTCGGCCTCGTCACCGCCTACGTGATCCGCCGCACCGAGACCATGCAGCGCGAGGTGGAGGCCTATAATTCGGACCTTGCCGAGCGCACCTCCGACGCCCTCGGCAACGTGGCGGTGATCCAGAGCTACACCCGCATCGAGGCCGAGGTGAGCGGCATGCGCGACACCGTGAACCGGGTGCTCGCGGTGCAGATCCCGGTGCTCTCCTGGTGGGCCATGGTGTCCATGGCCACCAAGGCGTCCACCACGCTGACCATCCTCGCCATCCTGCTCATCGGCACCTGGCTCTACGTGCAGGGGCTGGCGCGCATCGGCGACATCGTCACCTACGTGGCCTTCGCCAATATGCTGATCGGCCGGCTCGACCACACGGTCAGCTTCTTCAACCGGCTGATGCTCTCGGGGCCGCGCCTCGCCCTGTTCTACGACGTGCTCGACACGGTGGGCTCGGTGCGCGACCGGCCCGGCGCCAAGCCGCTGGAGAATGTGAAGGGCGACGTGCGCTTCGAGGACGTCTCCTTCTCTTATGACGGCAAGCGCCCGGCCCTGGAGGATGTGGACCTGCACGCCGCGCCCGGCCAGACCTTCGCCTTCGTCGGCACCACGGGGGCGGGCAAGTCCACTGCGCTCGCGCTGCTGCACCGGGTGTTCGACCCGCAGTCGGGGGCGGTGCTCATCGACGGGACGGACATCCGCGACGTCACTCTGTCCTCGCTCCGGCGCAACATCGGCGTGGTGTTCCAGGAGCCGCTGCTGTTCAACCGCACCATCGAGGACAACCTCAAGGTGGGCAAGCCCGACGCCACCGAGGCGGAGCTGCGCCTCGCCCTGTCGCGCGCCCAGGCGCTGGAGCTGGTGGAGCGCAACCCGCAGGGGCTGAAAGCCATCGTGGGCGAGCGCGGCCGCGCGCTCTCCGGCGGCGAGCGCCAGCGCCTGTCCATCGCCCGCGCGCTCTTGAAGGATCCGCCGATCCTGATCCTCGACGAGGCCACCAGCGCCCTCGACGCCGCAACGGAGGCCAAGGTGCAGGCGGCTCTCGACGAGGTGATGAAGGGCCGCACCACCTTCGTCATCGCCCATCGCCTCGCCACCGTGCGCAATGCCGACCGCATCCTCGTGTTCGAGCACGGGCGCGTGGTGGAAGCCGGCTCGTTCGACGAGCTGGTGGGTCTCGGCGGGCGGTTCGCCGGCCTCGCCCGGGCCCAGTTCATGACCCAGGGAGAGGGCGCGGACGGCAAGGACGCGGCCAAGCCCGAGACGCCGCAGGTGGAGACCTGATACCGGAGGTATGGCCGGAGGTATTCCCCACCTCGGCGCGAAGGTTTCGCCTACCTTCGCCGGGCTCGGCCGAATAAGGCGAGAATGTGACCGAGGTTGTGGGACAGAATTCGTTTTTCCATTGAGACTTAACCTTCCGTTGGAACAAAGGTGCACCAGCGGTTGTTTAGCCTTTTCGCGCGCGGCAAATCGGGTTAAGGATGATGCGTCTTTGGGCGTATTTCATCCAACACGGAGCGAGTGGGCTGGTGCGCGCGAACCTTCATTTTGCCCGACGCGGCGCCTTCGGGCGCGGGGCCTGGGCGCTGGTGTGCGGCGCGGCGCTGCTGATCGGTCTGGCCGCGCGGGCGGCCGAAGCCCATCCCGTCCTCCTGGTTGAGGCGGACAGCGGCCGGGTGGTCGAGCAGAAGGACGCCGGCGCGCCGTGGTATCCCGCCTCCGTCACCAAGCTGATGACCATCTACGTGGCGCTGAACGCCATGCGCGAGGGCCGCATCAGCGCTGACACGCCCATCACCGTTTCCAAATACGCGGCCTCCCAGCAGCCCTCCAAGATGGGCTTCAAGCCGGGCACCAAGGTCACCCTCGACAACGCCATGAAGATGGTGCTGGTGAAGTCCGCCAACGACATGGCGGTCGTGGTGGCCGAGGGCGTCGGCGGCGACGTGCCCCATTTCGTCGCCGAGATGAACGCCACCGCCTACCGCCTCGGCATGACCGGCACCCATTATGCCAACCCCAACGGGCTGCCCAACGGCGCGCAGGTGACCACGGCGCGCGACCTCGCCATCCTCGCCCGGGCCATCATCTATCATTTCCCCGAGCATGAGGCGCTGTTCCGCATCCCCGCCATCCGCCTCGGCAACCGGGTGCTGCGCAATTACAATCACTTGATCGATCGCTATCCCGGCGCCGACGGCATGAAGACCGGCTTCATCTGCGCCTCGGGCTTCAATCTCGTGGGCAGCGCCACGCGCGGCAACAAGCGGCTCATCGCCGTGGTGCTCGGCGCATCTTCGGGCAAGGCCCGCACCGAGGAGACCGCCCTTCTGCTGGAAAAGGGCTTCCAGACCTCGGGCAGCGGCGGCCTGTTCGGCGGTGGCGGGCAGAGCCTGGAATCGATTCCCAACGAAGGCGGCACGCCCACCAACATGACGGCGGAGGCGTGCGGCGCCAAGCGCTCGGTCGTGGCGGCGGAGAATGAGGACGAGCAGCCCGGCCAGGGCGAGGCTCCGGCCTTCCCCTTCGCCTTTGCCGCGCCC
>JAFIHR010000164.1 GCA_017849325.1 Xanthobacter autotrophicus
GCAGCCGGGCAGCGACATGCCCAGCGCCTCGGCCAAGGCGTTCATGGTCGAGGCCGTGCCCATGGTGTTGCAATGGCCGATGGAGGGGGCGGAGGAGGCCACCACCTCCATGAAGGTCGCATAATCCATGCGGCCGGCGGCATGCTCCTCGCGGGCCTTCCAGACCACCGTGCCGGAGCCGGTGCGTTCGCCGTTCCACCAGCCGTTCAGCATCGGCCCGCCGGAGAGCACGATGGCGGGCAGGTTCACGGTGGCGGCCGCCATGAGGCAGGCGGGGGTGGTCTTGTCGCAGCCGGTGGTGAGCACCACGCCGTCGAGGGGATAGCCGTAGAGGATCTCCACGAGGCCGAGATAGGCGAGGTTGCGGTCGAGCGCCGCGGTGGGGCGCTTGCCGGTCTCCTGAATGGGATGAACCGGGAATTCGAACGGCACGCCCCCCGCCTCGATGATGCCGGCGCGCACCCTTGTCGCGAGGTCGAGATGGTGGCGGTTGCAGGGGGCAAGGTCGGAGCCGGTCTGGGCGATGCCGATGATGGGGCGGCCCGATTGCAGCTCCCCCCGGGTCAGGCCGAAATTGAGATAGCGCTCCAGATAGAGCGCCGTCATGCCCGGGTTGTCCGGATTGTCGAACCAGAGCTGCGAGCGCAGCTTCAGGCCGTGCCTTGCGGGCTGGTCGCCGTGAGCGGACATGCGCGCCTCGTCATGGAGCGGCGGGAGCGCCCCCTCTGCCTTAAGTGAGCGCCCGGAGCCGGGAAATCAACGGCGCGCCGCCTCAGCTTTCCCGCGCCATGCGGCCGATGGCGATCTGCTCCCAGGCGGCGGTGACGATCAGCGCGCCGGTGGCGGCCGCGGCGAGGCCCAGCGGCGAGAGCGACGGCGCGAACGGGATCAGCCCGGCCAGCAGCGCGAGCCCCACGATGTGGGACAAAGGAAAGCGGCTGAGCAGGGGAAACTTGAACAGGCCGTTGCCCAGCACATAGAGCGCCGGGCCACCGAGGATGGCGGCGGCCGTCGCCACATGGGTCTCGCCCTCCGGATGGGCGAGGATCAGCTCGTCGGACACCGCGCAGCCGATGATGCCGCAGACGATGAGGGGGTGCACGTAGGTATAGGCCGCGCGCGCCAGATGGCCGGTCTGGGCGGCGTGGGAGAAATGGCTGCTCGCCCGCTCCGATCCGGTGTCGAAATAGATCCACCACATGGCCACGGTGCCGACGAAGGCGACCAGGAAGGCGGCCGCGTGGGACTGCGTCCATGTGCTGTCGGAGAAGGTGGCGCCGGTGAGCAGGATGGATTCGCCCAGCGCGATGATGATGAACAGCGCCGCCCGCTCGGAGAAGTGGCCGCCCTCCACCTTCCAGTCCGCCGCCTTGGTGCCGCCGAGCCCCGGCACGTAGAAGCCGGTGGAGGGGGCGAGGGTCTCGATGACCACCGCGAAGCCCCAGATGGCGAGGCGCGCGCCTTCATGGGCGAGCCCGCCGGCGATCCACAGCGCGCCGATCAGCACGTGCCAGCTCAGGATGCGCTTGAAGTTCTGGCCCTGCGCCGGATCGTGGCGCTTGACCGCCCACAGGGTGAAGGCCGAGCGGCCGATCTGGAAGGCGGCATAGGCGCAGGCGAAGATCAGGCCGCGCTCGTGGAAGGCCTGCGGCAGGGCGGCGGAAAGCACGAGCCCCACCAGCATCAGCGCCAGGAGCATGAGCCGCACCGGCTTCTTCTCCGGGTCGAGCCAGTTGGTGACCCAGGTGGTGTCGATCCACGCCCACCACACGGCGACGAACAGCACCAGCGTCTCGATGAGGCCGAGGGGCGTCAGCGCATGCAGCAGGTGGTGGGAAAGCTGGGTGATGGCGAAGACGAAGACGAGGTCGAAGAACAGCTCGAGGTAGGAGACCCGGTGGTGCCCGGCCGCACTGGGGCGCAGGTAGAAGCCGCGTGCTGAAATGTCGCTCATGAAGCCCCGCCTTCGGTCGTCGGTTCGCTGCGCGCCGCATGCCGCGCGGCGGTAAAATGCGCTGCCGCGACGGCGCTGCGCAAGGGGCGGGGGACGCCGCGCCGTCGGGGGCGCAGCCGCCGCGCGGGACCTCCCGGCCGCTGTTGGAGCATTTCGATACCGCCGGGGGGAGACGGGCGGGCCCTGGCGTGGCACAATAGGCCAAAGAGGCCAGCGAAATGACCAGGACCTCCCCAATCCAGTTGATCGCGTCCCAGGTCGCCGCGTCCCAGGTCGCCGCGCCGGTGCAGGCTGCCGGGCACGACGGCGCGCCCGCCGGTGCGGCGCCGGCCGCCGCGGACGCGAGCGCCGACTGCGGGGCGCCGATGTCGCCCATCCCGGATCCGCCCGCCTCCCCCCTCGGGCGCGGGCTGGCGGCGGCCCTCGCCAAGGTGGCGAAGGCGACCGGCCTCGCCGATCCGGTGGAGATGGTGCACGACGCCCGCAAGGCGATGAAGGAATATCGCGCCCTCCTGAAGCTCCTGAAGAGCCCGGAGGCGAAATCCGCCCGTGCCGCCGCCGCCGGCGTGGCGCGCACCCTGGCCGGCTCCCGCGACCGGGCGGCGGCGCTGGAATCCCTCGATGCGCTGGCGTCCGCCGGCGTTCTGGGCGAGGCCGATGCCGCCGCGGCCGCGGCCGCCCTGGGCGGCGCGCCGGAGGAGGGGGCGGAGGCGGAGACCCATCGCTCCGCCCTGCGCGCCTTCCTCGCCGATGCGCGGCTCCGGCTGGACTATGGCCTGGCCGGGCAGGCGGCGGCCGCCGACCTCGCCGCCGGCATCCGGCGCACCTACCGTCGGGCGCGCCGGGCCGAATGGGTGACGCCCGAGGCCATGCACGAGACCCGCAAGAGCGTGGTCTCCCACCGCTATCAGATGAGCTTCCTCGCCGCCTTCGCCGACACCCCCGCCGCCGGCGAGCGGGCCCGCGAGGTGCAGAAGCTGCGCGACCTGTTCGGCGCCTATCAGGACATCGCGACGCTGCGCCCGATGCTGGAGCACGCCGCGCCGGCCCTCGACGGCGGCCTCGGGGTGCGGCTCGACGCGGCGATGGAGCGCCGGCAGGACGATCTCAAGGCGGCGGCGAAAATCCTGCACGCCGGCCTGTTCGAGCGCCGTCCGCGCGCTTTCCTGCGCGATTTCGGCCTGAAGCTCCGGCCGGAGGGCGAGCGCCGGAAGCGCGCGATGGCGAAGGCGCGGCGGCCGAAGATCGTGCGCGCCTGCAAGGGCTGCAAGCGCAGATAGCCGGCTCGCCCCGCACCTCAGGCGGGCGCCGAGACCGGCGCCGCCGCGCGCGACCAGCGGGCCAGCACTTCCGCAACGGTGGTCTCCCCCGGCGCCTCGCTCACCGCCGTCGGCGTGGCGCTGAAGCGCGGCGCGGCGCCGGGCTCGGTGTGGCCGTCGCGGGTGCGGAAGATGCCGCGTGCCGCCATGTGGGGATGGTGCGGCGCCTCGGCCAGCGACAGCACCGGGGAGAGGCAGGCGTCGCTGCCCTCGAACTGCGCCGCCCAGGCATCCCGCGTCTTGCCGGCGAAGGTCGCGGCGAACAGGGCGCGCATGGCCGGCCAGCCGGCGCGGTCATATTGATCGAGGCCCTTGTCCTCCAGCCCGAGGCCCTTCACCAGCGCGGCGAAGAAGGCCGGCTCCAGCGCCCCCACCGCCACGTGGCGGCCGTCGGCGCAGGCGTAGCAGGCATAGAACGGCATCCCGCCGTCGAGCAGGTTGGCGCCGCGCCGGTCCTCCCAGCGGCCATCGCCGTGGAGCGCGTACATCATGCCCATGAGCAGGGAGGCGCCGTCCACCATGGCGGTCTCCACCACCTGTCCCTCGCCGGTGCGTCCGGCTCGCAGCAGGGCCGACAGCACCCCCGCCACCAGGAACATGGAGCCGCCGCCGAAATCGCCCACCAGGTTCAGCGGGACGGCCGGCGGGCGGTCCGGCTCGCCGATGGCGTGGAGCGCGCCGGTCAGCGCGATGTAGTTGATGTCGTGGCCGACGCTCTGGGCGAGCGGACCCTCCTGGCCCCAGCCGGTCATGCGGCCGTAGACGAGGCGCGGATTGCGCTTCAGGCAGTCGTCCGGGCCGAAGCCGAGGCGCTCCATCACTCCGGGGCGGAAGCCCTCGATGAGGGCGTCGGCGGAGGCGATGAGGTCGAGCACCTCCTCGCGCGCGCCCGGGGCCTTGAGGTTGAGCGGCAGGAGCGGGCGCCCGCGATGCAGCACGAAGGCGCCGCCGTCGCCGATGATGTCGTCGGGCCGGCCGCCGGGCCGGCCGATGCGCACCACGTCGGCGCCGAGATCGGCCAGCACCATGGCGGCGAACGGGCAGGGGCCGAGCCCTTCGAATTCAACGATGCGGAAGCCGGCGAGCGGCCCCTTCGCGGACGGTCCCTGTACCTCGAAGCCCATGGCGTGATCTCCCTGCGGTCATCCGGTTCTGGGGCCGGAGGCGGACGGCGGATCCACCCTATGCGCGGATCGCTCCCACCCGTCCAGCCCCGGCGCGCGCGCAATTGCTGTGGGTAAAATGTTGCGACTGCGCCGCATAGTGGGCATTTGAAACGGATGGATTATGCTAAACGCCGAAGCGAGTTTCGATCGGCGTCATGCTTGTGCCATGGTCGACGCCTCCGTTGCCGGGCCGGCCGTCGCCGCTGCCGGCGGGGTCGGGTCCGATCGGGTTGCGGCCGGGGCCATTGCGAGGGTCTGTCATGCCTCCGTCTTCCATCGAACCGTCTGGACGCCCCCATCTGAGCATCGTCTCGAACGAGTCCGCGGCACCCCGGCCGGGCGGCGGAGCAGGCCCGGTCCTGTCCGCGGTCGACGCGGGCGCGTCGGGCGCGGGCGCGCCCGGCACCGGCAAGGGCTCCCCTGCCGGAAGTCGCGCGGGCGGAAAGGGGCCGGACGGCACGGCATCCGGCGGTGCGGGAGCGGGCGACAGCAAAAGCGGCGGCGCCGGTGGCGGCGCAGGCTTCAATCCGCTGCTCAATCCCGCGGCGCTGCTGGCCGGCGCGATGGCGGCGTGGCGCCTGCCGGCGTCCCTGTGCGCGGTGGACGACAGGGATTACGACGCGGGCACCGGCCCGGCCGCGCTCCACGCGGTGGACCGGGCCGCCGCGGCGCTGATCGCCCGCATGACCTCGGGCCTTTCCCCTACGGCGATGACGCTCGCTTTCTACGACTGGTGGCTGCATCTCGCGGCCGCGCCCGGCAAGCGGGCGGAACTGGCGCTGAAGGCGTGGCGCAAGGCGATGCGGTTCCAGGCCTACGTCACCGCCTCCACCCTCGACCGCGCCCTGCCGAACTGCATCAGTCCGCTGGAGGGCGACGAGCGCTTCCGCGCACCGGCCTGGCAGGACTGGCCCTACCGCTTCTGGTACCAGGGCTTCCTGCTCACCCAGCAATGGTGGCACAACGCCACCCACGGCGTGCCCGGCGTCTCGCCCCACGACGAGGCGGTGATCGCCTTCGCCACGCGGCAGATGCTCGACATGCTCTCGCCCTCCAACTCGCCCTTCACCAATCCGGAGGTGGTGCGCAAGGCGCGGGCGAGCGGCGGCATGAACTTCGTCGAGGGCTTCCGCAACTATATCGAGGACACCACCCGCAAGGTCACCGGCCAGCCGCAGGTGGGGACGGAGAAGTTCACCCCCGGCGAGGAAGTGGCCGTCACTCCCGGTGAGGTGGTCTATCGCAACCACCTCATCGAGCTGATCCAGTATCGCGCCGCCACCAGCGACGTCTATGCCGAGCCGATCCTCATCGTGCCGGCCTGGATCATGAAGTATTACATCCTCGATCTGTCGCCCCAGAACTCCCTGGTGAAGTATCTGGTCTCGAAGGGGCACACGGTGTTCTGCATCTCCTGGCGGAACGTCACCCAGGAGGATCGCGAGCTCGGCTTCGAGGACTATCGCAAGATGGGCGTGATGGCGGCCCTGGAGGTCATCAACGCCATCGTGCCGGGGCAGAAGGTGCATGCGGCGGGCTATTGCCTCGGCGGCACGCTGCTGTCCATCGCCGCCGCCAGCATGGCGCGTCTGAAGGACGAGCGCCTCGCCTCGGTGACGCTGTTCGCCGCCCAGACCGACTTCACCGAGGCGGGCGAGCTCCAGCTGTTCGTGGACGACAGCCAGCTCTACGCGCTCGAAAGCCTGATGTGGGACCAGGGCGTGCTCACCGCCGGCCAGATGGCGGGCGCCTTCGAGATGCTGCGCTCCAACGATCTCGTCTGGTCGCGCATGGTGCGCGACTATCTGATGGGCGAGCGGGCGGGCATGAACGACCTCATGGCCTGGAATGCCGACGCCACCCGCATGCCCTATCGCATGCATTCGGAATATCTGCGCAAGCTGTTCCTCAACAACGACCTCGCCTCGGGCCGCTACATGGTGGAAGGCCGGCCGGTGTCGCTGCTGAACCTGCGCGTACCGCTGTTCGTGGTGGGCACGGAGCGGGACCACGTGGCGCCGTGGAAATCGGTCTACAAGATCCACCAGCTCACCGACACCGACGTCACCTTCGTGCTCGCCTCGGGCGGACACAATGCGGGCATCGTCAGCGAGCCGGGCCACAAGCACCGGCACTACCGCATCCACGACACGCCGCTGGGCGCGCTGCACCTCGGGCCGGAGGAGTGGATGGAGGAGAACGCGCCGGTCGAGGGCTCCTGGTGGCCGGCCTGGGAGGCGTGGCTCGCGGGCCGGTCCTCGCCATAC
>JAFIHR010000165.1 GCA_017849325.1 Xanthobacter autotrophicus
CGCGCTTCTGGCCATCGGCCCGTTCCTGGGCGTGCTGGCCATGCTGCGCCTGAGGGCGCGGCCCGAGGCGCGCGCCATGGCGGGCGGGCGGCGCTGAGGCGGGCGCCCGCGTGGGACGCGGAACGCAGCCGGCGGGACGGCGCGGCCGTTCGAGCGCGATCCTGCGACCGCATCCCTCGCAACCTGCGCTGCCGGGACGCTCGTCGATCCCGAACCGCTGCGCGCGCAGGCGCATCAACCCGAGCGCCGCGGAGCGCCCGCCGTGTGCGGCTCGAAGGACGCCGCCCGCTGACCGGACGCCAGCCTGGGTTGCGCGGTGGCCCCGTACGGCTTGGGGATACTGCCGCGGCTCGTTTTGCGTCTTTCAACGGCCTTTGGGTTGGACCCGCAACCCCCCTTTGCTTCCTCCTTCCGGCTCGCGAGAGCAGCATTGCCCGGCGTGCACCGCACAATCCGGCGGAAGCGCAGGATTTGTGAAAAGGTTTCGGCTTTTTTCGACAACCGTCCAACTGCACGGGACAAAAAACCGTTAAATACCAATCACTCGATGTGCTTCTCGAAAAATGAAACGATATATTGACGGCCGGAGAAAATGCAGCCAATGTCGCGACCCAGGGAGGCGACGCCACGCCGGGAGAAGCGGAAGCACGCGATCAAATCAGCGTGCAGGTGCTTCGTACGCTTTGATGCCGGGGGCCGCGTCTTCCTGATGCACTGTGCGGTTCCGCGACCGTCGCGGAGGTGCAGGTGGGAGGAGACAACAACATGCTATTGAGGAAAGCCTTCGCTGTCCTGATGATGTCCACGTGTCTCGCGGGAGCCGCGGATGCATGCGAACTCAAGATCGGCGTGCCCGGCCCGCTTTCGGGCCCGGCCACCCAATGGGGCCTGGCGCTGCGTGGCGCCGTGGAATTTGTGGCCGCCGAGGCGATGCAGCAGCAGCTGATCAAGGAAAACGGTCAGGCCTGCAAGATTACCGTCATTCCCTTCGATTCCAAATATTCGGCAGAAGGCGCGGCCGCGGCCGTGAACAGTTTCGCCGCCGATGGCATCAAGGTCGTCATCGGCCCAGTCGGCTCGCCGGAGGTGACCGGCACCAAGCCGCTCGCCATGCGCAACCACATGATCGTGATGCTCAACAGCTTCGCGAAGGACTCCATCGGCCCGCAGTGGCCCAACGTGTTCCACATCGGTCCCGGGCCGTCGGGATGGGCCTCGCCCATCATCCAGGTGGCCAAGGAGATGTACAAGTTCGACACCGCGCTCATCGTGGCGCCGAACGATCAGGGCGGCACCGACATCGCCAGCGTCAACGCCCAGGCGTTCGCGGCGAACGGCGTCAAGGTCACCCAGGAATATTTCCAGCGCGGCACCACCAATTTCGCCCCGATCATCGCCCGCATCATGAATGCCGCGCCGGGAGCGGTGGATCTTGCGTCCACGCCGGGCGGCGACGCGGGCATCATCGTCAAGCAGCTGCGTCAGGCGGGCTTCACCGGCCCGATCCTGCGTCTGGGCGGCGCCGGCTATCCCGAGATCAAGCGCGTGGCCGGTGGCGACGAAGTTCTGAAGGACTTCGTCTGGTACGAGCCGATCTACATGACCGACCAGCTTCAGGCGGTGGACGCCCAGTATGAGAAGCTGATGGGCGGCCAGCGTCCGGAAAATGCGGACTTTTTCCGCTGGCTGTTCGCCTCCCGCATGGTGATGAAGGCGATCGCCAACGCCGGCACGCTCACCGACGCGGACAAGATCGCCGCCGAGCTGCGCAAGCTGCCGGTGAGCGACCCCGATGGGGGCGAGGGACACTGGATCGGCAAGAAGTTCTTCGGGATCAACCAGGAGCTTTCCTTCCCCTTCGCCATCGGCCGCGTCCAGAACGGCAAGCTGCTTCCGCTGCTGCGGCATGATGCGGTGAGCGAGAACTGAGCGCTCAATTCGGGGTAGATCCATGGATGGCATCATTACCGCGGGGCTGATCGGCGTCAGCCTCGGAGCTCAGTACGCTCTACTGGCTTTGGGATTTACGCTGATCTTCGGCATTCTCGGGGTCGTAAACTTCGCTCACGGCGGCTTTTACGTTCTCGGGGGCTATCTCACCTATTATTTCTCGGCCAGCCTTGGGCTCCCCTATGCCCTGGCGCTGCTGCTCGCGGTGCTGGGCTCGGGGCTTCTGGGTTACTTGCTGGAGACGCTCATCCTTGAGCGCGTCATCAAGGACTCGCAGTCCACACTCATGGTGACGCTCGGCTTCTATCTGATCATGACGACGGCTTTCGTCGTGACGTTCGGGCCGGAAGCGCCACAATTCCCCTTCCCCGTTACAGGGGTCTGGCGTCATGGCGGGGTGTATTTTCCATATGCCAATCTGATTGTGCTTATGGTCAGCCTCCTCGCCATCGTCTTTGTCTACTGGCTCGTCTATCGCACCAATGTGGGCCGCTCCCTGCGCGCCATGTCGGAGGAGCGGCAGGTGGCGAGCGCGCTCGGGATGCGCACCAAGACGCTGTTCCCGTTCGCGTTCGCCCTCGCCACCGGGCTTGCGGGGCTCACCGGGGGGTTGGTCACGCCGATCCTCTCCCTGACCCCGCATATCGGCGATCCGGTACTCGCCACCTCGTTCCTCATCGTCATCCTCGGCGGTCTCGGCAGCGTGACCGGCGCAACGGTGGCGGCCTTCATCGTCGGCATGGTCGAGGCCTATTCGGCGGTGTACCTCGGCGGTTCGAAAGGTGCGCTGGCGCTGTTCCTGCTGGTCCTGGTGGTGCTTGTCGTCAAACCCTCCGGCCTGATGGGCAAAGAGGCTCGCAAAGCATGACCCTTTCACCCACCAAATCCACCTTTGGCAGCGGCCAGCGCTTCTTTAGCGTGCACGAGTGGATCGCTCTTGCCGTGGTGCTGGCGTCGTTCGTGATCCCGTTCGCGACGACCAACCCGCAGATCCTGTCGCTCACCAATCAGATCCTGATTGCCGGCACCGCGGCGCTGAGCGTCTACATCATGCTGCGCATGGATCTCATGAGCTTCGCCGTGCCCACCTTCATGGCGCTCGGCGGCTATACGACGGCGCTGCTCGGGCTGCGCCTCGGCGTGACCGATGCCATCGTGCTCGGCATCGCCTCGTTCGTGGTGCCGGCCCTGGTGGCGATCCCGCTCGGCGCGCTCATCCTGCGGCTGAAGGGCGTCTACTTCGTGCTCGTCACCTTCGTCCTCACCGAGATCCTGCAGCTCCTGCTGTTCGAGCTGGGGCCGCTGACCGGCGGCGCGAACGGGCTCGTGGGCATGCCGGCGGTGACCTTCTTCGGCATCGAGCTGTCGGACCTGTCCCAGGTGCTCCTGACCACCTGCGGGCTGGCGTTCGTCGGGGTGCTGACGACGGCGGTGTTCACCCGGCGGTTCCGCTACGAATTCGCCGCCATCGAGAAGAACGACGTGCTCGCCGAGAGCCTCGGTCTTGCCTGCTGGCGCTACAAGGCGGTGGGCTTCGCGATCGCCGCCGGGGTCTCGGGCCTCGCCGGGTTCGCCCTGGTCAACATGCTGCTGACCGCTCACCCCAGCTCGTTCTCCTCGTTCTCGTCGGTGAACTACATCACCTACACGGTGGTCGGCGGCAAGGGCTCGATCCTGGGCTCCCTGCTCGGTGCGGGGCTGCTGGTGACGGCATCGGACTTCTTCGCCCTGCGCGGCGAGCTTTCCCCCGGCCTGTTCGGCATCCTGATCATCGTCGTCACCCTGGTGGCGCCGGACGGACTCATCGGACTGGTCAGCCGGATCGTTCGCAAGGTGTTCAGCACCGTCATCCGCCACCGGCGCCCGGTGCAGCAGGAGGCCTGCACATGAACGGCCAGAACACGTCCCTTGTGATCAACAGCATTTCGAAAAGCTTCGGCGGGCTCAAGGTCTTCCATGACCTGAGCTTCACCCTGAACCCCGGCGAGGTTCTGGGTGTCATCGGTCCCAACGGCGCCGGCAAGACGACGATGATCAACATCATCTCGGGCCGCCTGATGCCGACGGCGGGCGAAGTGTGGCTCGGCAAGCAGCGCATCGACGGTGCGCCGGTCTATCTGAACTCGCAGCGCGGCCTGGTGCGGAGCTTCCAGCAGACCGCCATCCTCGCCGACACCAGCGTGCGCGACAATCTGGTGAGCGCCATCCGCTTCTCCGGCAACAACGGCGAGGTGTGGGACCTCATCGCGCCGCTGCTCGACGAA
>JAFIHR010000018.1 GCA_017849325.1 Xanthobacter autotrophicus
AAATGCCGGTCGTGGGAGACGAACAGCATGGTGCCCTCGTAAGCGGCGAGGGCGTTGATGAGCATCTCCTTGGTGGCCATGTCGAGATGGTTGGTGGGCTCGTCCAGCACCAGGAAGTTCGGCGGGTCGTAGAGCATCTTGGCCATCACGAGGCGCGCCTTCTCGCCGCCCGAGAGTACCCGGCAGCGCTTCTCCGCGTCGTCGCCCGAGAATCCGAAGCATCCGGCGAGCGAGCGTAGCGAGCCCTGCCCCGCCTGCGGGAAGGCATCCTCCAGGGTCTCGTAGACCGTGCGCTCGCCGTCGAGCAAGTCCATGGCGTGCTGGGCGAAATAGCCCATCTTCACGCTGCCGCCGACCGAGACCGTGCCGGCATCGGGCGCGGCGGCACCGGCGATCAGCTTCAGCAGCGTCGACTTGCCCGCCCCGTTCACCCCCATGACGCACCAGCGGTCCTTGCGGCGGATGGAGAAGTCGAGCCCCTCATAGATGGTGCGCGCGCCATAGGCCTTGTGCACCCCCTTGAGCGAGGCCACGTCCTCGCCCGATCGCGGCGCCGGCTGGAACTCGAAGGCGATGGTCTCGCGCCGGCGCGGCGGCTCCACCCGCTCGATCTTCTCCAGCTTCTTCACCCGGCTCTGCACCTGCGCGGCATGGGAGGCCCGGGCCTTGAAGCGCTCGATGAAGGCCACCTCCTTCGCCAGCATCGCCTGCTGGCGCTCGTATTGCGCCTGCTGCTGCTTCTCGTTGAGGGCGCGCTGGCCGGCATAGAATTCGTAGTCGCCCGAATAGGAGGTGAGCGCGCCGCCGTCGATCTCCACGATCTTGTTGACGATGCGGTTCATGAAGGCGCGGTCGTGGGAGGTCATCATCAGGGCGCCGTCGAAGCCCTTGAGGAAGCTCTCCAGCCAGATCAGGCTTTCGATGTCGAGGTGGTTGGACGGCTCGTCGAGCAGCATCACGTCCGGGCGCATGAGCAGGATGCGGCCGAGGGCCACGCGCATCTTCCAGCCGCCGGAGAGCTTGCCCACGTCGCCGTCCATCATCTCCTGGCTGAAGCCGAGGCCGGCGAGCACCTCGGAGGCGCGCCCCTCCAGCGCATAGCCGCCCAATTCCTCGAAGCGGGCCTGCACCTCGCCATAGCGCTCGACCAGCGCCTCCATCTCGTCGGCCCGGTCCGGGTCGCCGAGGGCGGCCTCGATCTCCTTCATCTCGGCGGCCACGACGCTGACGGGACCGGCGCCGTCCATCACCTCGGCGAGAGCGCTCTTGCCGGCCATCTCGCCCACGTCCTGGTTGAAATAGCCGATGGTGGTGCCGCGATCGACCAGCACCTGCCCCTCGTCCGGCGGCTCCTGGCCGGTGATCATGCGGAACAGCGTGGTCTTGCCGGCGCCGTTGGGGCCGACGAGGCCCACCTTCTCGCCCTTCTGGAGGGTGGCCGAGGCCTCGATAAAGACGAGCTGCTTGCCGTTCTGCTTGCCGATGGTGTCGAGACGAATCATGGGACGCGGGATCTCGCGGGAAAACTCTCGGGCGGCAATAGGCCATGACGCGGGCGCGGGGAAGAGCCGGCGCCGGCTTCCAAGGGCCGGCGCCGCTTAAGTCATTCATCCGATTGCGCGTGGCATACTGCCCGGTTCATTGTGTGCGCCCGGTGGCCGATCGGCCCTCACAGACGCAACAGGACCGCCATGGGGCATTTCCAGCGAACCATCCTTGCCGGCCTCCTCGCCTTCCTGCCCCTCGGCATCACCATCTGGGCCATCGGCCTGGTGCTCGACCTGCTGTCGGGCGTGGGGCGGCCGCTGGTCAACGGGCTGGCGGGCAGTCTGCGGGTCGTCGCGCCCGCCTTCACGGACGTGCTCACCAGCGATGCCGTGGCCGGCATTCTCGCCGTCGCGCTGACCATCCTCGCCTTCTACGTGCTCGGCCTGCTGACGCGGGTGGTGATCGGCCAGCGGCTGCTCGATCTCGTCGATGCGGTGATGAACCGCGTGCCGGTGGTGGAAAGCCTCTACAAGGCGGTGCGCAAGCTGCTCGTCTCCTTCGAGCGCAAGGACGGCGCCGCCCAGCGCGTGGTGCTGATCGAGTTTCCCTCGCCCGAGATGAAGGCGATCGGCTTCGTGACGCGGGTGTTCACCGACGCCGAGAGCCGCAGCGAGATCGCCGCCGTCTACGTCCCCACGACGCCCAATCCGACCTCCGGCTACATGGAGCTGGTGCCGGTGGAGCGCCTGGTCTGGCTCGACTGGTCGGCGAGCGATGCCATGCAGTTCATCGTCTCCGGCGGGACCACGGCGCCCGACACCATCCGCTTCAACGGAGGCGCTGCCTAGCGGTCCCGGGTGCCGGGGCGAGATGCGCCGGCACCGCTCCGGCGGGCTATACGCCCGGCGGCAGCTTGGCGCGCATCATCTCCTTGCGGTCGAGCGTCGCGCCATCGACGATGAACGTGCCGTCGCCGACCGCGTGGAGGATGCGCTTGTCCTCGCGCGCGGCATCGAAATAGGCCGCAACGCCTTCCAGGATGACGATGTTGTAGCGCTCGATGATGTCCACCACCCGGCATTCGATATTGCCGAGGCACTCCTTGATGAGCGGCGCGCCCACATGCTTCGCCTTCCCGGCGGTGACCGGGAAGGTGGCGAACTTGTCCACGTCCCGGCCGGAGCACATCCCGATGCCCACCACCGTATCGATCATGTCTGCGGTGGGGATGGCGAGGACGCATTCCTTGGTCCGCGTGAGCGCGGCATAGGAAAAGTTCCAGGGGCCGGTCGTAATGGCGAACGACGCCGAGAAATCCAGAACCATGGTCCAGGTAATGGTCATGACGTTGGCCTTGTGACCGTCATTGGTGGTCACCAGAACGACCGGGCCGGACTCGATCAGCGTGAACGCCTTGTTGAGCGGAAGACTTTTCATGCACGTCTCCATCCTGCGGGGGCGTGGGGCCGAATGTGCCCGGAATGGCAGGCTTGCGTCCACCGTCGTCGGTGAGCAC
>JAFIHR010000166.1 GCA_017849325.1 Xanthobacter autotrophicus
CTGCGCGATCCGGCGGGTTTCCTGCTGGGGACCAAGGTGCCCATGCGCAACAAGGACATCCTCTACATCTCCAACGCCGCCTCGGTGGATATCAGCAAGTTCCTGGAACTGGCGCTGCTGGCGACCACCAACGTGAACATGATCGCCGACACCAACGGCCTGATCTACGGCTATCCGAGGTGAGCCACGCCCCGGAGCGTGCCTGGTCCGGGCGCGTCCGGGGACAGCGGGCACTTGACGGCGCCCGCGGGCATGGCGCTCCCGGCGTCGTCGCGAACGACGCCGGATGGGGTTCAGGGCAGCGGGTCCACCGCGGCACGCCCGCGTCGCCTCGCTGGCACTTATGCTGAGACGGATTCCGCGCTCGGCGGGCCGATGCTCCATCGCCTCCTGAAGGGCGCCGGCCATCCGGAGCCCGCGTGCCCGGCACCGCTCGGGCGCCTCATGCCAGGCGAAGCCGGCGCTCCTCCCCACCGTCCGTTCCGCGTCTTCTGGCGCCGCTGCTCCGGCTGTGGGAAACTGCAGCCGAAGGGTTCAGGCGCGAGCCGCCGGCGGCGTTCGGGAGGCGGCGAGGCCGCGCTCCGACGGGCAGTGACAGCCGCGCGAGTGGCGCCGCGCGGGAGAGGCAGGGACGATGTTCATCGCGTTTTTCGAGGCATTGAAGGGGGCCGGCATCCCGGTCTCCGTCCGCGAGTACCTGACCCTCATGGAGGCCATGGACCGGGACATCCCCGCCCGCCAGGTGAACGATTTCTATTATCTCGCCCGCGCCTGCCTGGTGAAGGACGAGCGCCATCTCGACCGCTTCGACCGGGTGTTCGGTGAATGCTTCAAGGGCCTGGAGGGCGCGCTGCCCGAGGAGGGGGTGTCGATCCCCGAGGAATGGCTGCGCAAGCTCGCCGAGAAGCACCTCACCGAGGAGGAGAAGCGCCAGATCGAGGCCATGGGCGGGCTCGACAAGCTGCTGGAGACCCTGCGCAAGCGCCTGGAGGAGCAGAAGGGCCGCCACCAGGGCGGCAGCAAGTGGATCGGCACGGCCGGAACCTCGCCCTTCGGCGCCTATGGCTACAACCCCGAGGGCGTGCGCATCGGCCAGCATGAGAGCCGCAACCGCCGCGCGGTGAAGGTGTGGGACAAGCGCGAGTTCAAGGATCTCGACGACCAGGTGGAGCTCGGCACGCGCAACCTCAAGGTGGCGCTCAGGCGCCTGCGCAAGTTCGCCCGCGTCGGTGCGGCGGAGGAGCTGGACCTCGACGGCACCATCCGCGAGAGCGCCCGCCAGGGCTATCTCGACGTGAAGCTGCGCCCCGAGCGGCGCAATGCGGTGAAGGTGCTGCTCTTCCTCGACGTGGGCGGCTCCATGGACTGGCACATCGCGCAGTGCGAGGAATTGTTCTCGGCCGCGCGCGCCGAATTCAAGTATCTGGAGCACTTCTACTTCCACAACTGCGTCTATGAGACGGTGTGGCGCTCCAATGAACGGCGCGCCAGCGAGCGCATTCCCCTGGCCGACGTGCTGCACACCTATGGCAGCGACTATAAATTGATCTTCGTGGGCGACGCCTCCATGAGCCCCTACGAGATCATGTACAAGAACGGCTCGGTCGAGCATTCCAACGAGGAGCCGGGCAAGCTGTGGATGGAGCGCCTGCTCACCACCTTCCCCCACGCGGTGTGGCTCAATCCCACGCCCGAGGCCCATTGGGGCTATACGGATTCCATCCGCATGATGGCCCACATCATGGAAGAGCGCATGTTCCCGCTCACCGTGCAGGGCCTCGATGCGGCCATGCGGGAGCTGACGTGACCGCTGCGCGTCGCGGTGCGCGTGAACGGACGGGGGACCGCCGGTGACGGCGGACGGCGCTGGCGGTGATGCGCGGTGCGAGGCGGCGGCCGTTGCCTATGCCTATCAGCCGCGCCTCGGCGGGCCGGGGCGGCGCTTCAGCCTTCAGGCCGGCCGCCTGCTCTGGGAGGCGGGGCCGCAGAAGGGCGAGCTGGCGCTCGCCGACGTGCGCGCGGTGCGCCTCAGGCTGCTTCCGGCCAAGCTCGGACAGGAAAGCTTCGAGACGGAGATTCGCGGCAGGGGCGGGGAGCGGCTGCGGCTCGCCTCGGTCTCGCGGCAGTCGCTGACGGCGGTGCGCGACCAGGGCGCGGACTATGCCGCCTTCGTCCGCGCGCTCCTTGCGGCGCTGGCGGCGCAGGGGCCGGACGACCTGGACTGCCGCGGCGGCTATCCGGCGCTGCGCTGGAGCGCCATGGCGACGCTCGGCGGGGCCACGCTCGCGGCGCTGCTCGGCGTGCTCGGCTTTGCCCTGGCGCAGGGCGATTATCCCTTCGCGCTGCTGTTCTCGGCGCTGCTGGCGGTGCTCGCCTGGCCCGCGGGGAGGACGGTGTGGCGCAACCGGCCGGTGACCTTCCGGCCGGAGGCCGTGCCGACCCACCTATTGCCGGCGTGAGGCGGCGGCCTGCTGCTCGGTCTCCTCGGCCTTGCGCACCAGCCCGGTGGCGACGTCCGACAGGCGCGGCGCCGGCAGGGCCTCGAACGGCAGGGGGCGGATGACGTCGATGGCGGCGAGGCCGAGCCGCGCGGTGAGGAGCCCGTTCACCACCCCTTCGCCCAGCTTGGCGGAGAGCCGCGCCGCCAGCCCCTGGCCCACCAGCTGCTGCACCAGCGTGTCGCCCGCCGCCATGCCTCCGGTGATGGCGAGGTGGCCGAGCACGTGGCGGGTGAGGCGGATCATGCCCAATGCGCCCGGCCGTCCGCCATAGAGCATGGCGAGGCGCCGGATGAGGATCAGCGCGGTGTAGAAGACGAAGGCGATGTCCACCAGCGCCCGCGGCGAGACGGCGGTGACCACCGAGACGTTCTTCGCCGCATCGGAGATCATC
>JAFIHR010000167.1 GCA_017849325.1 Xanthobacter autotrophicus
CCGCGGCCGCCCTATTGCCGGATGTCGGGCTCGACGAGGCGCGCCAGGTTGCGCAGGGATTCCTGCCAGCCGAGATAGCAGGCCTCGGGCGGGATGACGTCCGGCACGCCCTCCTGCGTGATCTCCACCTCGGTGCCCATCGACACGGGCTTCAGCGTCACCGTCACGACCAGCTCGCCGGGCAGATTGGGATCCTCGAACTGGTCCGTGTAGCGCAGCCGCTCGCCTGGCACGAGCTCGAGATAGGCGCCGCCGAATGCGTGGGCATCGCCCGTCGTGAAGTTCCGGAAGGACATCCGGAAGCGTCCGCCGACCGTCGCATCGAGGTGGTGCACGGTGCAGGTGAAGCCGTTCGGCGGCAGCCATTTGGCCAGCGCGTCCGCCTCGATGAAGGCGCGATAGACCTTGTCGGGGCTGGTCGCGAGAATGCGGTGCAGGCGGATGGTGCTGGGCATGATCGCTCCTCTTGGTGACTGACGGAACCGGCGCGGGCGTCGGTCAGTATCGGCGGAACCGGCCGGATCGCCAGAGGCGTGCGCCGCCCCGCGCCATCTTGAGGACGAACCGGGAGGGCCGGACCCGACAGCGGCCGCCGATTTTTCCGCTTTGGCGGGCGGCGAAAAAAATCCCGCCGCGATGTCGGCCTAGCCTTCCGGCGTTCGTCCTCGGGTCACGGACGCCGGCGCATCCGGCCGCCCCGCCCGCACGAGGACAAGGCCAAGGAGGACACCACCATGCATGTTCAGGCGTATCTGATGTTCAACGGCCGCACAGAGGAGGCCATCGCTTTCTACACCGCGGCCCTCGGCGCCGAGGTGACCGTGCTGATGCGCTTCCGCGATGCGCCGGAACCGCCGCCGCCCGGCATGGTTCCGGAGGGCTGGGACGAGAAGATCATGCATTCCAGCTTCCGGATCGGCGATACGGAGTTGATGGCCTCCGACGGCTGCCAGTCCGACGGCGCGGCCTTCAGCGGCGTCTCGCTCGCGCTCTCGGTGGCCTCGCCGCAGGAGGCCGAGGCGAAGTTCTCCGCCCTCGCCGAAGGCGGCCAGGTGACCATGCCGCTGGGGAGGACCTTCTTCTCGCCCAGCTTCGGCACGCTGACCGACCGCTTCGGCGTGTCCTGGATGGTCGTGACCACGCCGGAATGAGGGAGAGGCGCCATGGGACAGCAGGTCTACCTCCTGGTCGGCACCCGCAAGGGCGCCTTCATCCTCGAAAGCGACGCCGCCCGACGCGCGTGGCAGGTGCGCGGCCCGTTCTGCGAAACCTGGCCGACGAACCACGTGGTCGCCGATCCGGCGAGCGGCACGCTCTACGCCGGCGGCGGCAACGAGTGGTTCGGGCCCGCGGTGTGGAAATCGACCGATCGCGGGGCGACCTGGTCCCATTCGAGCTGCGGGCTCGCCTACGCGGCCGGGCAGGAGCCGGTGAAGGCGGTGTGGAGCCTCGCCATCGGCGCGGACGGTGCCCTTTATGCCGGGGTCGAGCCGGCCGGCCTGTTCCGCAGCACCGATGGCGGCGAGACCTGGACCCACCTGCACGGCCTGCAGCAGCACCCGACCCGGGCGCAGTGGAACCCCGGCGGCGCCGGGCTGATCCTCCACTCGCTGCTGCTCGACCCGGCCGACCACAAGAAGATCTGGGTGGGCATCTCGGCGGCCGGCGTGTTCGCCAGCGAGGACGGCGGCGAGACCTGGGAGACCCGCAATCGCGGCACCCGCGCCGACTACATGCCGGAGGGGCAGAATTATCCCGAGTTCGGCCAGTGCGTGCACTGCCTCGTCATGGCGCCGGGCGGCCGGCGCCTCTACCAGCAGAACCATTGCGGCATGTACCGCTCGGACGACGGCGGCCGGTCGTGGGAGAGCATCGAGGAGGGCCTGCCCTCCTCCTTCGGATTTCCCGCCGCGGTCCATCCGCGCGACCCGGACGGGCTCTATCTCGTGCCGCTGAACGGCGACATCAAGGGCCGCTTCATGCCGGAGGGCAAGGCCGCGGTGTGGCGCACGCGGGACGGCGGCAGCCACTGGCAGGCGCGGCGCGAGGGCCTGCCGCAGGGCGGCGCCTATTTCAATGTGCTGCGCCAGGCGCTGGCGACCGACACGCTGGAGCCGGCCGGCGTCTATTTCGGCACCAATTCGGGCGGCCTTTATGCCAGCATCGACGAGGGCGAGACCTGGACCTGCCTCGCCCCGCATCTGCCGACCATCACCTCGGTCGAGACGCTGGTGATGGAGCGGTGAGGGGTTCGCCATGAGCGGGGACGCGCGTGAGCCGATACCGGACGAACCGCGGGCGCCGGTGCTGGTGCGCCTGCCGCCCCATCTCGTCGTGCTCTTTCCCGGCGCCGAGCGGCGCGTCGCGCTCACCGCCCGGACCGTCGACGAGATGGTGGACGGGCTCGATGCGCTCTGGCCCGGCATGCGGGCGCGGCTGTGCGACGAGACGCCGGCGATCCGGCGGCATATCAACGTGTTCGTCGACGGGCGCCGCGCCCGCCTGTCGACCCCGCTCACCCCGGGGAGCGACGTCTTCGTGCTGACCGCCATCAGCGGCGGCTGAACCCCTGAGATCGCGAAAGGCCAGCCATGCTCTACGCTCTGCTCTGCTACCACCAGGAAGACATCGTCTGCGCCTGGAGCAAGGAGGAGGACGCCGCGGTGATGGCGAAGCTCGCCGCGGTGCAGGAGCGCCTCGTCACGGCGGGCAAGCTCGGCCCGGTGGCCCGCCTGCTGCCGACCACGGCGGCGACGACGCTGCGCAAGGACCAGGATCCTCCCCTGGTGCTCGACGGGCCGTTCGCCGAGACCAAGGAGCAACTCCTCGGCTTCTACATCCTCGACTGCAAGGACCTCGACGAGGCGCTCGACATCGCCCGCGAGCTGGGCAGGGCCAATCCCGGAGGCTCCTACGAGATCCGCCCGGTGGGCCTGTTCCAGGACGGCGGCGCGAGGGGGTGATGGAGGAGACGCGCTGGATCGGCGCGACGCTCGCCGCTGCGCGCCCGCCGGCCCTCGCCGCGCTGCTGCGCTATTTCCGCGATCTCGACCTTGCCGAGGAAGCGTTCCAGGAGGCCTGCCTGCGGGCGCTGAGGACCTGGCCGCAGAGCGGTCCGCCGCGCGATGCCGCGGGCTGGCTCATCTTCGTCGGCCGCAACGTGGCGCTCGATGCGGTGCGGCGGCGGGCGAAGCAGACCGGGCTGCCGCCGGAGGAGGCGCTGTCCGACAGGGAGGATGCCGAAGCCGCGATGGCCGAGCGCATGGACACCTCGCACTATCGCGACGACGTGCTGCGCCTGCTGTTCATCTGCTGCCATCCCGAGCTGCCGGCCACCCAGCAGATCGCGCTCGCGCTGCGCATCGTCTCCGGCCTCTCGGTCCGGCAGATCGCCCGCGCCTTCCTGGTGAGCGAGGCCGCCATGGAGCAGCGCATCACCCGGGCGAAGGCGCGCATCGCCGGGGCCGACGTTCCGTTCGAGGCGCCGGGGGCGGTGGAGCGCGCGCAGCGGCTCGGCGCCGTGGCCGCCATGATCTATCTGGTGTTCAACGAGGGCTATTCGGCCGCCGGCGACACCTCGGCCGCGCGCGAGCCGTTGTGCGAGGAGGCGATCCGGCTGGTCCGCCTGCTGCTGCGGCTGTTTCCGGCGGAGCCGGAGATCATGGGCCTTGCCGCCCTCATGCTGCTGCAGCACGCCCGCGCCGCGGCGCGCTTCGACGCCGGGGGCGCCGTGATCCTGCTCGACCGGCAGGACCGGACGCTCTGGAACCGGCCGATGATCGTCGAGGGGCTGGCGCTGCTCGACAAGGCGATCCGCCACCGTCGTCCCGGACCCTATCAGGTGCAGGCGGCGATCGCCGCCCTGCACGCGCGGGCCGAGCGCCCCGAGGAGACCGACTGGGCCGAGATCGACCTGCTCTACGGCACGCTGGAGATCATGCAGCCCTCGCCGGTGGTGACGCTGAACCGGGCGGTGGCCGTCTCCAAACTGCGCGGGCCGGAAGCGGCGCTGGCGATGGTGGAGCCGCTCGGCGCGGCGCTGGCGGGCTATTTTCATTTCCACGGCCTGCGCGGCGCGCTGCTGATGCAGCTCGGCCAGACGCGCGAGGCGCGCGAGAGCTTCATGACCGCGATCGGCCTTGCGACGACGGCGGCAGAGGCGGCGCATATCCGCATGCACCTGGACGCGCTGCAGTAGGGGCTGGGCCTGCCGGCCGCCGCGCGGATGGCCTCTCTGCTTCTCACATTGCCCTGCCCGGGCGGTCGCGCGTCGCCGCGCGGTCCCCGGAACGCGCCTCCCCGTGGCGGGTCGCGAAAGATTTAACGATCTCTCCGGGCGAACCGATTTAGGCCGATCCCGGGCGGTGACCCTGCAAGCGCCGCACGGTATATCGAGGCTGGGGGGACCGCGCCGCCGTTGGGGAAGGGTGGTCGGCAACCTCCGCTCGGCCAGCGCTCCGCAAGGCGGGGTTGCGGGGGTTCGGCGTTCGCGGAACGCGATGGCTGCATGAGGCGTTCTGCCATCGCCCCGATGGCCAACGACTTTACAATGGGGGTAATCCTATGGTGCACCAGCTCCATCGCGCAGCGGGCGCTGTCATCGCCTGCGCCGTCGCCGTCGCCGCCGTCTGCTCCACCGCCGGGACCGTGGCGCGCGCCGCGGAAGGGCTGGATCGCACGGTCCTGCCGATCAAGGGCCCCAAGCCGCCGCTCTACAAGGAGCTGGACGCGCGCGATGCCACGCCGCCGCCGCGCTTCGAGGTGAAGGCGCCGGAGGGGGCGCCCAATGTCCTCATCGTGCTGATCGACGACATGGGCTTTGGTCAGTCGAGCGTGTTCGGCGGGCCGGTCCACATGCCCACCGTGGAGAAGCTGGCCAACGAGGGGCTGCGCTTCAACCAGTTCCACACCACGGCACTCTGCTCGCCGACGCGGACCGCCCTCTTGTCCGGCCGCAACCATCACATGAACAACATGGGCGGCATCACCGAGGTCGCCACCGCCTTCCCCGGAAACACCGGCCAGCGGCCCGACAACATCGCCAGCATCGCCGAGATGCTGCGCCTCAATGGCTACAGCACGGCGCAATTCGGCAAGAACCATGAGACCGCGGCCTGGGAGGTGAGCGTCTCCGGACCCACCGACCGCTGGCCGACGCGGCAGGGGTTCGACAAGTTCTACGGCTTCATGGGCGGCGAGGTGAACCAGTGGGCGCCCCTGGTCTATGACGGCACCACCCAGATCGAGGTGCCCGAGGATCCCAACTACCACTTCATGACCGACATGACCGATCAGGCCATCAAGTGGATGAAGGCCGAGAAGTCGCTCACGCCCGACCGGCCGTTCTTCATCTATTTCGCCCCGGGCGCGACCCACGCACCCCATCACGTGCCGAAGGAATGGATCGAGAAGTACCGCGGCAAGTTCGACCAGGGCTGGGACAAGGTGCGCGAGGAGACGCTCGCCCGGCAGAAGGCGCTCGGCGTGGTGCCGGCCGACGCGCCGCTGGCGCCCAAGCCGTCCTTCATCAAGGACTGGGACAAGCTCTCGCCCGACGAGAAGAAGCTGTTCGCGCGGCAGATGGAAGTCTTCGCGGCATACGGTGAATATGCCGATGTGGAGATCGGCCGGCTGATCGGCGCCATCGCCGAGACCGGCCAGCTCGACAATACCCTGGTGTTCTATGTCGTCGGCGACAATGGCGCGAGCGCCGAAGGCGTCACCAACGGCCTGTTCAACGAGAACTCCTACTTCAACGGGGTCGAGGAGAACCTGCAGGACGTGCTCGCCCATATCGACGATCTCGGCGGCCCGCTCACCTACAATCACTACGCGGCCGGCTGGGCGGTGGCGGGCGACACGCCCTTCACCTGGACCAAGCAGGTGGCATCCAGCTACGGCGGCACCCGCAATCCGCTGGTGGTTTCCTGGCCGAAGCACATCAAGGGCCATGGCGAGGTCCGCCCGCAATGGCACCATGTGATCGACATCGCGCCCACCATCCTGGAGGCGGCCGGCCTGCCGCAGCCCAAGGAGGTCAACGGCTCGGTGCAGGAGCCGATCCAGGGCGTGAGCATGCTCTATGCCATGGACGATCCGGCCGCCAAGGACCGGCACCTCACCCAGTATTTCGAGATCACCGGCAACCGCGCCATCTATGACAGGGGCTGGCTCGCCGGCACGGTGCATCGCGAGCCCTGGCAGCAGCAGCCCGACCATGCGCTGAAGGACGACGTGTGGGAGCTCTACGACACCCGCACCGACTTCTCGCTGGTGAACGACCTTGCGGCCAAGAACCCGCAGAAGCTCAAGGAGATGCAGGCGCTGTTCATGGACGTGGCGTCGAAGAACCACGTCCTGCCCATCGACGACCGCGCCGCCGAGCGGATGAACCCGGCCATCGCCGGGCGCCCGGACCTGATGGCGGGGCGGCGCTCGCTCACCGTCTATCCCGGCATGCCGGTGATGTCGGAGAATGCCTTCATCAACATCAAGAACCAGTCCCACGCCATCACCGCCGAGGTCGAGGTGCCGGACCAGGGCGCCGAGGGCATCCTCCTGGCGCAGGGCGGTCGGTTCGGCGGCTGGGCCTTCTACGTGAAGGACGGCAAGCCCGCCTATGGCTACAACTGGCTCGGCCTCAAGCAGTACGAGATCGTGGCGGACGAGGCGCTGAAGCCGGGCAAGGCGAGCGTGCGCTTCGAATTCGCCTATGACGGCGGCGGCGCCGGCAAGGGCGGCGTCGGCACGCTGCTGGTGAACGGCAAGAAGGTCGGCGAGGGGCGCATCGAGCAGACCCAGTGCTGCATGTTCTCCCTGGACGAGGGGGCGAGCGTCGGCCGCAAGGACGGCACGCCGATCTCCGACCAGGCGGGCATGCCGTTCGCCTTCACCGGCAAGATCGAGAAGGTGACCATCGATCTCACCGACAAGGCCGCGGCCGAGCAGGGCGCCGCGGCGCCGGCGGTCGAGGAGAACAAGACCAAGCGCAAGCTCGCCGACTGAGGCAGGCCGCGACACGGCCGATCCCGCCGCGCCGAGCGGCGGGATCGCGGATGGAGCGCGAGGCGCCCGACGCTCGCGCGCTGCCTGCGGCCGAGGCCGGGCTCGCGCCCTGTGGGGGAGGCGGGCGAGAGGATGCCCCGCTCCCGCGGGAGCCGGCGGTGGCCCCTCTCCGCCGCGCGGGTGACGGGCGGACCCTCCGAGAGCGGCGGGTCACGCGACCCGCTCCGGCCGACCCGAGCCCCGATCACCTTCCGATGGATCGACCCGCGGCGGTGCCGTCGCGACCCCCGCTAGCGCTGCCGACGCGCCATCGCCCGTTGACAAGGCCGCTGGCGCCTGCCACATTTGTCCGGACATCCGAACAAACAAGCAAAGCGGGTCGCGTGCCATGCTGCGGGAGGCACATTCGTGAAAAAGATCGGTGAGAAGCGGTATCGCGGCGAAATCGGACGGTATTTCGAAGATTTCGAAATCGGAGATGTCTATGAGCACCGGCCCGGGCGAACGATCACCGAGTCCGACAACATCAATTTTTCCCTTATGACGATGAATCTGCATCCGATGCATTGCGATGCGGTCTATGCA
>JAFIHR010000019.1 GCA_017849325.1 Xanthobacter autotrophicus
TGGATGACACGGGAAGGCGACCGCCGGCCGGCGTCGACGCCTGGCCTTGATGCCGCCTTTGCCTGCGACGCGCTCGGCTGCGTCGCGCCGCTCCCCGGCGGCGGAACCGTTGCGGTCTCCCGGCGTGCCGAGAGCCTCGACCCCGACTGCCTCGAAGCGCTCATCGTAGTGACCGCCGAGATGCCCCCGGGCAATTGTCCCGCCCGCGTCATCACGCC
Organism: Xanthobacter autotrophicus; assembly: GCA_017849325.1. Lineage (GTDB taxonomy): Bacteria > Pseudomonadota > Alphaproteobacteria > Rhizobiales > Xanthobacteraceae > Xanthobacter > Xanthobacter autotrophicus_B. Next base: position 219 of record JAFIHR010000019.1, read on the forward strand.
GGCGGAACTGGCCCGCACCGGCACCCTCGCTCTGTTCCGCGACGATCGCGGATGGCGGGAGGTGCCCACCCGCCCGCGCGGAACGCAGCGCCCCTGGATGCCGCTCCTTCCGTCCGAACCGGCCTATCATCCCCCGGCGACCGGGCCCGACGAGAGCGGCCTCCTCGATGCGGACGCCACCGACGGGGGTGCCGACGCGCCGCCCTGAGCAATCGCCCTGGGCGCGCTTATGGGCGCCTGACGCTCAGTAGCGCCGCACGAGGCCCACGAGGCGGCCCTGGATGCGCACCCGGTCCGGCCCGAAGATGCGCGTCTCGTAAGCCGGATTGGCGGCTTCGAGGGCGATGGAGGCGCCCTTCTTGCGCAGCCGCTTCAAGGTGGCTTCCTCGTCATCCACCAGGGCCACCACGATGTCTCCCGTCTCGGCGGTGTCGCAGCGGCGGATCAGCACCGTGTCGCCGTCGAGGATGCCGGCCTCGATCATGCTGTCGCCGCGCACCTCCAGCGCGAAGTGCTCGCCCGTGCCCAGCATCTCGGCGGGCAGGGTGAGGGTGTGGCTGCGGGTCTGGATGGCGGAGATGGGCGTGCCGGCGGCGATCCGCCCCATCACCGGGACGGTCACCGGCTGAAAGGCGTTGGGATCCTCGTCCTCGGCGACGGGACGCACCCGCCCGAGGCTGCCCTCGATCACCTCCGGCGAGAAGCCGCGCTGGGCGCTGCGGGCATTGGCAAGGCCCGGCGCCACGCTCTCGGGCAGCCGCACCACCTCCAGCGCGCGGGCGCGGTTGGGGAGGCGGCGGATGAAGCCGCGCTCCTCCAGCGCCGTGATCAGACGGTGGATGCCCGACTTCGAGCGCAGATCCAGCGCTTCCTTCATCTCGTCGAAGGAGGGGGGAACCCCGGTCTCCTTCAGCCGCTCGTGAATGAAGCGCAAGAGATCATGCTGCTTGCGTGTCAACATCGCCGTCCCCCCGGATATCGTTCCGCAGCGTGTCGTCCGCTCATCGTCACCCCCGGAAACAAATCATGAACAGTGCATATCTGTTCCATTTGTGTTCCGCAAGGGTGAAGATGAAATTAAACGGCGCTCACACGCTCAGGCGCACGATCTTGCAGGGGTCTCCGGCCTTGGCCTCGGGCGCGTGGGGCGGGCGGATGAGCAGGCAGTCGGCCGCCGCCAGCACCGAGAGCATGGCGCTGTCCTGCACCGGAAATGGCGTGACCTTGACCGCGCCTTCCGCGTCGTGGGTGAGGCGCGCGCGCATGAAATCCATGCGCTGGTCATTGGCCGGCAGGTCCACGGCGAGGTGCGCATTCTCGGTGGGAAGGGCGGCCTGGGGATCGCCCTGCATGGCCCGCACCAGCGGCACCAGATAGAGCAGCCCGCAGACATGGGACGACACCGGATTGCCCGGCAGGCCGAGCACCCGCATGTCGCCGAAGGTGCCGAACATCAAGGGCTTGCCGGGGCGCAGGGCGATCTTGTGCACGGCGAGGTCCACCCCCTCGGCGCGCAGCGCGGGGGCAACGAGATCGTGGTCGCCCACCGAGGCGCCGCCGGAGGTGACGAGCACGTCGTAATTATATTCGATCACCGTGCGGATGACGCCGCGGATGGCCTCCACATTGTCGCCCACGAGGCCGAAATCGGTCACCAGCGCTCCGGCGTTCTCCGCCAGGGCGGCGAGGCCGTAGGCGTTGGAGATCACCACCTCGCTCGCGGCGCCCGTGCCCTTGCCGGGCAGCACCAGCTCGTCGCCGGTCTGCAGCAGGGCGACGCGCGGCCGGCGGTAGACCTGGAGCTCCGCATGGTCCATGGCCGCCGCCAGCATCACCGAGGCGCTGGTCAGCGGCGTGCCCGCCATCAGCCCCACCGCGCCGGCGCGGAAGTCGCCGCCTTCCTTGCGCACGTTGCGATAGGCCGCCGTGGCGGCGGTGGTGGTCACCCGGTCGCCGTCGCGGGCGGTGTTCTCCTGGATCACCACCGTGTCGGCGCCCGCCGGCAGCAGGGCGCCGGTGAAGATGCGCACCGCCTCGCCCGTGCCCACCGCGCCGCCGAACGGCCGGCCGGCCGCCGATTCGCCGATCACCGTCAGGGTCGCCGGCGTCTCGGCGATGTCCGCCGCGCGCACCGCATAGCCGTCCATGGCGGAGAGGTCCGCGGTCGGCTGGGTGCGCCGCGCCACCAGGTCCTGGGCGAGCACCCGCCCGGCGGCGCGCGAGACCGGCACGTTCTCCACGTCGAGCAGGAGGGCGGAGGTGGTGACGAGGCGCAGGGCCTCCTCGACGCTCATCAGCGCCATGGCGGGGATCCTTCAGTCTGGGTCGGCCCGGAAGACGCCGGAGCGCCCGCCGGACTTCTCGATGAGGCGCACGCCCTCGATGCGCATGGCGCGGTCCACCGCCTTGGCCATGTCGTAGACGGTGAGGCAGGCGACGGACACGGCGGTCAGCGCCTCCATCTCCACCCCGGTCTGGCCGGTGGTCTTCACCCGCGCGCTCACCTTGAGGCCGGGCAGCGCCGCGTCCGGCTCGATCTCGACGCTGACCTTGGCGAGCATGAGGGGATGGCACAGGGGAATGAGGTCGGCGGTCCTCTTGGCCGCCATGATGCCGGCGATCCGCGCCGTGCCCAGCACGTCGCCTTTCTTGGCATTGCCGGACAGGATGTGCTCCAGCGTCGCCGGCGCCATGACCACCCGCCCCTCGGCAAGGGCCTCGCGCGTGGTGGCGGGCTTCTCGGACACGTCCACCATATGGGCCGCGCCCTTGTCGTCGAGATGGGTAAGCGGCGCCATGGCGGAGCGGGGAGCCTTTGAATCGTCAAGCATCGCCGCGAAGATGACGCTCGCGGCCGGTCCTGTCCACCTTGCGCGATGCCGCGCCGGAGCCGTGCCCTGCGCGGGAGCGGGCATCGCGCCCGCTCCGCAGGTTCAGCGCACGCGGGTCCAGGTCTGGGTGCGGCACAGCGGGGCCACCACGCAGCCCTTCAGGGCCAGGGTATGGTCGCTCACCAGCGTGATGGAGCCGGAATAGGTCTTGCCGTCCGCGGCATTGTAGATGCTGCCGCCGGTCCAGTCCTTCGGGCCGCCGGAGAAGCCGGTCAGGATGGTCAGGCCCATGAGCTTGCGGCCGCGCAGGCCGGCGTCGGAATTGTTCTTGTCGGCAAGGTTCGGATCGGCCTTCAGCGCCTCCGAGGAGACCAGGCGGCCGCACAGCGACTCGCCGCATTTGTAGATCTCCACCTCGCCGCCGCGGGTGGGCGTGCGCCACACGCCGGTGATCTCCGCCGCCACGGCCGGCGCCGCCCGCAGGGCCACGCCCGCCAGCAGCGCCGCGACAAGCCATGTCCGCATCAGGTCCTCCCCCAGGATCTGCGGCCACGGATCGGGCCGCCGCACCTATTAAGACAGGAAGTAACGTATAGGGCAATCAGCTCGCCAAAAGAGTAGAGGTGGCGGCGGCCACGTCCTCCTGGCGCATCAGGCTTTCGCCCACCAGCAGGGTGCCGATGCCCACCTTGGCGAGGCGCGCCACGTCGGCCGGGGTGAAGATGCCGCTCTCGCCGATGACGATGCGCTCCTTCGGCACGCGCGGCGCCAGCGCCTCGCAGGTGGCAAGGGTGGTCTCGAAGGTGCGCAGGTTGCGGTTGTTGATGCCGATGAGCGGGCAGGGCAGGGCCAGCGCGCGGTCGAGCTCGGCCCCGTCGTGCACCTCGACGATGGCATCCATGCCCCACGCCGCCGCGGCCGCCGCCAGATCCCGCGCCAGAGCGTCGTCCACCCCGGCCATGATGATGAGGATGCAGTCGGCCCCCCAGGAGCGGGCTTCGGCCACCTGGTAGGTGTCGTACATGAAATCCTTGCGCAGCACCGGGAGGCTCACCGCGGCGCGGGCCGCCCGCAGATACTCCGGCGCGCCCTGGAAAGACGGGGTGTCGGTGAGCACGGAGAGACAGGTGGCCCCGCCGGCCTCATAGGCACAGGCCAGCGCCGGAGGATCGAAATCCGGCCGGATCAGGCCTTTGGAGGGGCTGGCCTTCTTGATCTCGGCGATCAGCGCGGGGCGTCCCGACGCCAGCGTCGCGCGGATCGCGCCGGCGAACGGGCGCACCGGCGGGGCGGCCTTGGCGAGCGCTTCGACCTCGGCCAGCGGCAGCGCCGCCTTGGCGGCGGCGATCTCCTCGCGCTTGTAGGCTTCGATGCGGGTGAGGATGTCGCTCACGATGCGGCCTCCGGCGCCACCTTCCCGGAGATGGTGACGAGATGGTCGAGCCGGGCGCGGGCGGAGCCGGAATCGACGCTGTCGGTGGCGAGCGACACGCCTTCCTTCAGGTCCCTGGCCCGGCCGGCGACGACGAGGGCCGCCGCCGCATTGAAGATGGCGACGTCGCGATAGGCGCCCCTGGCGCCGTCCAGCACCGCGCGCAGCGCGGCGGCGTTCACCGTCGCGTCGCCGCCCTTCAGCGCCTCGGCGGGCGCTCGGGTGAGGCCGACATCCTCCGGGGTCACCGTGAAGGTGTGGATGGAGCCGTTCTCCAGCGAGGCGATGTCGGTGGCGCCCGAGATGGTGATCTCGTCGAGGCCGTCCGAGCCGTGCACCACGAAGGCGCGGGTGGAGCCCAGGGCCTTCAGCACCTCGGCCAGGGGCACGATCCAGGTCTTGGCGAACACACCCACCATCTGGCGCTTCACGCCGGCCGGATTGGAGAGCGGCCCCAAAAGGTTGAAGATGGTGCGGGTGCCCATCTCCACGCGCGTCGGGCCCACATGCTTCATGGAGGGATGGTGGGAGGGGGCGAACATGAAGCCGATGCCCGCCTCGGCGATGCAGCGGGAGATGCCGGCCGGATCGAGATCGAGCCGGACGCCCAGCGCCGCGAGCACGTCAGCCGCGCCGGACTTCGAGGACAGCGCCCGGTTGCCGTGCTTCGCCACCGGCACGCCCACCCCGGCCACGATGAAGGAGGCGCAGGTGGAGATATTGTAGGAGCCCGAGGCGTCGCCGCCGGTGCCCACCACGTCCACCGCCGCGTCGGGCGCTTCCACGGGCAGCATCTTGGCGCGCATCACCGAGACCGCGCCGGCGATCTCGTCCACGCTCTCGCCGCGGACCCTGAGGCCCATGAGCAGGGCGCCCATCTGCGAGGGCGTCGCCTCGCCGGACATCATCCGGTCGAAGACGAAGGCCGATTCCTCGCGGGTGAGGCACGCGCCGGTGGCCACCTTGCCCAGGAGGGGTTTGAACTCGTCCATGGCGCTTGATCCTCAGCCCTTCGCCCTGGCCGCGTTGTAGGCGGCGGCGATCTCCAGAAAATTGCGCAAGAGCGCGTGCCCGTTCTCCGAGGCGATGCTCTCGGGATGGAACTGCACGCCGTGAATGGGCAGGCTCTTGTGGGCAAGGCCCATGATCAGCCCGTCGGCGGTGTGCGCCGTCACCTCCAGCACCTCCGGCAGGGTCTCGCGGGCGACGATGAGCGAGTGGTAGCGCGTGGCGTTGAACGGATGGTTCAGGCCGCGGAACACGCTTTTGCCCTCGTGCTCGATCTGCGAGAGCTTGCCGTGCATGGGCTCTGGCGCGCGCACCACGGCGCCGCCGAACACCTGCCCGATGGCCTGATGGCCGAGGCAGACGCCGAACAGCGGCACGCTCTTCCCCGCCTCGGCGATGAGGTCGAGGCAGATGCCGGCTTCGTTGGGCGTGCAGGGGCCGGGGGAGAGGACGATGGCGTCGGGCTTTTCCGCCAGCACATCGGCCACCGAGACCTGATCGTTGCGGTGGACGGTGACGCTGGCCCCCAGCTCGCCGAAATAGTGCACGAGGTTGTAGGTGAAGCTGTCGTAATTATCGATGAGCGTAAGGCTGGTCATGGCCGCTCCGGGGCCCGGCAGTGGCCGGGAAAGTCGAGGGTGTTAAAGCCCGTCCTTTAGGGCAGGGTCAAGCAAGGGCGCAGCGCGCGCCTCGTCCGTCCCCCCGCCATCGCTCGGCCAGCCTGCTCATTCCTTCACTGCCCCCTTTTGGCCCGCGCGGCGAAGCGCACCGCCTCCTCGCCGGCGCGGAACAGGGCCTTGGCCTTGTTCTGGCACTCGGCCTGCTCGCTCTCGGGCACGCTGTCGTAGACGATGCCGGCGCCGGCCTGCACATACATCCGCCCGTCCTTCACCACGGCGGTGCGCAGCACGATGCAGGTGTCCATGTCTCCGGTGGCGCTGAAATAGCCGATGGCGCCGGCATAGATGCCGCGCTTGTCCTTCTCCAGCTCGTCGATGATCTCCATGGCCCTGACCTTCGGCGCGCCGGAGACCGTGCCGGCGGGAAAGCCCGCGGCCAGCGCATCGACCGCGTCGAGCCCCTCGGCGATCTCGCCCTCCACATTGGAGACGATGTGCATCACCTGGCTGTAGCGCTCGATGAAGAAGCTGTCGGTCACGCTCACCGTGCCGATCTTGGAGACCCGGCCGGTATCGTTGCGGCCGAGGTCGAGCAGCATGAGATGCTCCGCCCGCTCCTTGGGATCGGCGAGCAGCTCGGCCGCCAGCGCCTCGTCCTCGGCATGGGTGGCGCCGCGCTTGCGGGTGCCGGCGATAGGCCGGATGGTCACCTTGCCGGCGCGCAGCCGCACCAGGATCTCGGGGCTGGAGCACACCACCGAGAAGCCCTCGAAATTGAGATAGACCAGGAACGGCGCCGGATTCACCCGCCTGAGCGCGCGGTAGAGCGCGAACGGCGGCAGGGTGAAGGGGCTCTCGAAGCGCTGCGACAGCACCACCTGGAAGATGTCGCCGGCGCGGATGTAGCCCTTCGCGGTATCCACCATGGCGCAATATTCATCGGGCGTCGTGTTGGAGACCGGCACCACGCTCTCGTGGAACGGCTCGGTAGGCGGGTGGGCGAGGGGGCGCTCCAGCGCCGCCACCACCGTGTCGAGCCGGGTGAGCGCCGCCTCATAGGCCGCCTGGGGCGAAACGCCGTCCTTCGGCCGCACCGGGGTGACGGCGGTGAGCTCGTCCTTCACCGCGTCGAACACCACCATGAGCGTGGGGCGGATGAGCAGCGCCTCCGGCACGCCGATGGGATCGGGCTTGGCCGGGGGGAGGCGCTCCATCTGGCGCACCATGTCGTAGCCGAGATAGCCGAACACGCCGGCCGCCATGGGCGGGGCGCCCTCCGGCAGGTCGATGGCCGATTCGGCGAGCAGGCTGCGCAGCGCCTTCAGCGGCGGCTCGGGGCAGGGGACGAAGGCGGCCTTGTCGGTCGCCGGCGTGCGGTTGATCTCCGCCACCTCGCCGGTGGCGCGGAAGATGAGGTCGGGATGAAGCCCGATCATGGAATAGCGCGCCCGCTGCTCGCCCCCCTCCACCGATTCGAGGAGGAAGGCGTTGGGCAGGTCGGCCGCGAGCTTCAGGAAGGCCGAGACCGGGGTCTCGAGGTCGGCGACCAGGGTGGTGGTCACCGCCTGCGCCTCGCCCTTGAGGTAGCGCCGCGAGAAGGCGTCGAAATCGGTGGGTGCGTTCACGGGGCGCGCCTTCAGTTGGGAGCGCCGGTGCCCACCGACTGGGCGAGCACCGCGTTGTTCACCGAAACGCCGATCTGCTGGCGCAGGTGGCCGAGATAATCCTGAAGCAGATCGTTCTCCATCTGCTGCGACACCTGGTCGGCGGTCGCCCCGTCGTCGGGATTGGCCGTGGGCGGCGAGATGTCGGTGACGAGGAACACCGCGCGGGCGGGAATGGGCGTGGCATTGGCGATGCCGAGGCCGCCCACCTTGGTGTCGAAGATCTTCTGCAGGCCGTCGGGCGCGAACGGCGCCTGGGAGCGGCCGCGCAGCAGTCCGGGCGCCTGCTGCTCGGTGAGGCCCGACGACGCGGCGAGCGCGGGCAGGCCCTCGCCGGCCTCGGCCTTGGCGAGCAGCGCCTTGGCCTTCTCCTCCACCGCCTTGGCGAGCGCCTCCTCGGTCCAGCGCGCAGCGACCTGCGCCCGGGCCTCCTCGAAGGTGCGGTCGCGGGACGCGATGATCGCGTTGGTTTCGTACCAGACGAAGCCGCCGTTCTTGGGAAGCTGGAGGGTGTCGGTCTCCACGCCCGGATCGGCGTCGAAGGCGCCGGCGATCACCTCGCGCGCGTCGGGAATGTCCACCACCTTGCCCTGGGGGTCCTGGCCGGAGCGGTCCACCGCATCGACGCTCTGGAGGGTAAGGCCGAGCTTCTTGGCGGTCTCGGCGAGGGTGGAGCCGGCGGCGCGCTCGTCCTCGATGGCGTCGTGCTGATCGAGCAGCTCGCGGTGCGCCTTGTCGAGGGCGAGCTCCTGGCGGAGCTGGTCTTTCACCGCCTCGAACGGCTGCTGGCTGCCCGCCTCGACCCGCACCACATGGACCAGGGTCGCGCCGAAGCGCCCGTCCACCGGCGCCGAGCTGGTGGCGCCCGCGGCCAGCGCGAAGGCGGCAGCGGCGATCCGGGGATCCACTACGTCGGCCTTGGCGACGAGGCCGAGGTCGGTGTCCTTCGCGCTGAGGCCGCGCTCCGTCACGATGTCGGCGAAGCTCGCCCCTGCCTTGATCTTCTCCGCCGCGGCGGTGGCATCGGTGGCGTTGGGGAACACGATCTGCTGGATTTCGCGCTTCTCTGCGGTGCCGAAGCGATCGGGCCGGCGCTCATAGTCGGCGCGCAGATCCTCTTCGCCCACGGTGATCTTCGCGGCAAGCGCCTCGGGGGTGAGGGCCAGCACCGAGATCTTGCGGTATTCCGGCGCGCGGAACTGCGCCTTGTGGGCCTCGAAGAAGCTGCGCAGATCCTCGTCCGTCGGGGTGGGCGCCGGCCCCACGTTCTGGGGCGTCACCAACAGATAGGAGACCGAGCGCGTCTCGCCCTCGTAGCGGTGGATGGCATCGAGCAGCACGGTCGGCGCGCGCACGTCGGCGGCATAGGACTGCAGCACCTGGGCGCGCAGCATCCGCTTGCGCTCCAGGGCGACGAAGCGCGGCTCGGTGAGGTTGTTGGCCCGCAGCAGCTGCTGGAAATAGGCCGGATCGAAGCTGGTGGAGCCCGGACGGCGGAATGCCGGATTCGAACGGATGGCATCGGCCACCTGGGCGTCGCTCACCGCCAGGCCGAGGCGGGCCGCCTGCTCGTCGAGGGTGGCCTCGGTGACGAGCTGGTTCAGCACCTGCCGGTCGATGCCGAAGGCGCGCGCCTGATCGGGCGACAGGCCGCGGCCCATGCGCTGGCCGATCTGCTGGAGCTGCTCCAGATAGGCCGAGCGGAAGGCATCGGCCGAGATTTCCGTCCCGCCTACCCGCGCCACGGTGGAGCGGCCGAATCCGCGGAAGACGTCGGCGATGCCCCAGATCACGAAGCTCAAGGTGAGGATGACGAGAAAAAACTTGGCGATGAGGCCGGAGGCGCCCTTGCGCAGCGTCTGAAGTGCCATGATCCGTTCTTTTTGGAGCGCGGCGCGACGCCGGCGCAGGAAGGCGCGCATCATAAAGAGCGGCCCCGAGGCAGGCAACGCCGCCGGGATACGCGCGCAACGGTCTCCCGCAGGCGCGCTAAGCCTTTGCAGCCGCGCGGCACCTCTGCTACTCGACGCACCGTCATGAAACCTTGAGGGGGGTCCCCATGCCTGGTCCGCGCCGCACGCTCATCGCCGGCAATTGGAAGATGAACGGATTGAAGGCGCAGGTCCCGGAATTCTCCGCCATGGCGGCGGGCTACGACGCCACCCTGCAGGCCAAGGCCGACATGCTCATCTGCCCGCCGGCGACCCTGCTCGCCCGCCTTGCCGATATCGCGGCGGTGACGGGGGTGATGGTGGGCGGCCAGGACTGCCACGCCCTCGCCTCCGGCGCGCACACCGGCGACATCTCCGCCGAGATGCTGAAGGACGCCGGGGCTTCGGCGGTCATCCTCGGCCATTCCGAGCGCCGCGCCGACCACCGGGAAGGCGATGCGGTGGTGGAGGCCAAGGTGAAGGCGGCGTGGCGTACCGGCCTGCTGCCGGTGGTCTGCGTCGGCGAGACGCTGGCGGAGCGCGAGGCGGGGGAGGCGGCCAATCTGGTGCGCCGGCAGGTCCGCCAGTCGGTGCCGGACGGGGCGACGGCGGATACGCTGGTGATCGCCTACGAGCCCATCTGGGCCATCGGCACCGGCCTGATCCCGAGCCCGGAGGACGTGGCCGAGGTTCACGCCACCGTCCGCAAGGTGCTGGTCGAGCGGTTCGGCGCCGAGGGCAACGGCATCCGCATTCTCTACGGCGGCTCGGTGAAGCCGGACAATGCGGCGCTGCTTCTGTCCATCCCCGACGTGGATGGCGCCCTGGTGGGCGGGGCAAGCCTGAAGGCGGCGGATTTCCTCGCCATCGCCCGCGCCGCGCCCTGAGGCGGACGGCGGGCGGCCCAAAAGCAGAGGGCGGGGAGGGGCTTTCGGCCCGCTCCCCTGAGAGCTCAGAACGTCACGAGGCCGACGAGCTGGCGCAGCAGGCTCAGCTCCTCGCCCGAGGTGGGCGTGGTCTGCGACACGAAGTCGAACACCTTGCCGTCCTTCTTCCCGTACTGGGCGATGCGGGTGACGCGCTTGTCCTTGTCGAAATAGATCGCCAGCACCTTCTGGTCGGTGATCTCCGGCTTCAGGAAGGCCACCCGCTGCTCGGTCTGCGAGATGTAATAGAACACCTCGCCGTTCACCGTCGCCACGGTGGAGGGCGTGCCGAGCACCAGCAGCACCTGCTCCTGGCTGGAGCCGATCGGCACCTGGTCGAGCGCGCCCTCGCTCAGCACATAGCCGCGCTGATAGGTGCGGGTGATGCCGGAGACGGACTGGCCCTTGCCGCTGATGATGTTGGAATTGCTGCATCCGGCGAGCAGGCCCGTCGACATCAGGCCGACCGCGCCCATGGCGCCCCAGCGCCGGAGCGTGGCGCCCCGAAGCATGCGCTCCTCGGGCCGCTGAACCGGCGCCGTTTCGGTCACGTGCCGAAAGCCCACCCGCATCCCCATGGTATCTCCCACGTTCACGCCGACGGAGGACGCGCGGGAAGCTGGCTCTTGCCACGCCGTCCCCGCCGCGTTACGCCGCACGGCCAATTTCCTCGGCGATCCTGACTATCGTCTTAAGATCGAAACGCAATGCTCAAACTGTTCCGCCGCTCCCGAAACCGCGCGACCATTGAGCGCCTGTATGGCGCGATCGTGGCGCAGGCGCGGCGAGAGGCCTTCTACACGGATTTTGCCGTTCCCGACACCTTCGACGGGCGCTTCGAGCTGGTGCTGCTACACACCGTGCTCGTCTGCCATCGCCTGAAGGACGGGGACGATCTGGCGCGCGCCCTGTCGCAGGACGTGTTCGACGCCTTCCTCGCCAACATGGATGCCACCCTGCGCGAGATCGGGGTGGGCGACCTCACCGTGCCCAAGCGCATGAAGAAGATCGGCGAGGCCTTCTACGGCCGCGCCGCCGCCTATGACGCGGCGCTCGCTCCGGCCGGGGAGGGCGAGGATGCCCTTGCGGTCGCCCTCGCACGCAATATTCTGGGCCATGTGGAGGCGGACGCGGCCGACCGCGGCGCGCCGCTCGCCGATTATGTCCGCGAGGCGGCGCGCACCGTCGGGGAGATCCCGCTCCCGGTGCTCGCGCGCGGCGAAATCCGCTTTCCCGAGCCGGTCTTCCGGGGGCCGGCGTTGCCGGCGGAGTGAGGAACATGCCTGAGACCCCCTTCTCCCAGATGGTGACCGTGGCGAGCCTGCCGGCCGACGGCCTCGACCTGGAGCTCATCCCCAGCGAGGCGCAGCGGGCGGCGCTGGCGCGTCATGCCGGCCTGCTCGGCCTGCCGCGATTCGAGGCGAGGCTCCATGTGGCGCAGGAAGGCGCCGCCGGCGCCCATGTGACCGGAACCCTCGCCGCCGAGGTGCGCCAGACCTGCGTGGTCACCCTCGATCCGTTCGAGACCGCGATCCGGGAGGCCATCGACGTGCACTTCGCCCCCGAGGGCACCGGCACCGCCGCCGCCGAGGAGGCGGACGAGGAGCACGATCCGCCGGACGAGATCGTCGACGGGGCGATCGACGTGGGCGCGCTGGTGGTGGAATTCCTCACCCTCGGCATCGATCCCTATCCGCGCAAGCCCGGCGCGGTGTTCGAGCCGCCGGCCGAGGATCCGGCCGCCGCCTCGCCCTTCTCCGCTCTGGCCCGCCTGAAGGGGGGCCAGTGAGCGCTGTTCCCAGTTGCGATGCGCGGGCGAGCCGCTATTGTCCCGCCACCGAAGCCGGTCTTCCGCGGCGGAACCGGCGCGCGTCCCGGCTCAGTCGGGAGCGAAAGGGCAGCTTCGGGTGGATCCGCCGTGTGGCGATCCGGGCCGCTGGGATCCATTGGGGCGAGGGCGTGGCTGAAGGCGTGATCGGAGAGCGTGGGGACGTGGCGGAGCGCGGCGGCTGCGGTCGCGGGAGCGTTGCCGGGAGCCTGAGCGGCCGCGGGCTGCGCCATCCATGAGCGAACCCGTGCGCATCGCCATCGACGCCATGGGCGGCGACCACGGCCCCGAAACCGTGCTGCCCGGCGCGGAAATCTCCCTCGGGCGCCATCCCGACACGCAGTTCCTGCTGTTCGGCGACGAGGCGAAGATCAAGGCCGTCCTCAACGGCCATCCCAAGCTCGAGGCCTCCTCCCGCATCATCCACACCGACGTGGTGGTGGGCATGGACGACAAGCCGAGCCAGGCGCTGCGCCGCGGCCGCTACAAGTCGTCCATGTGGCGCGCCATCGACGCGGTGAAGGTGCATGACGCCGACGTGGCGGTATCCGCCGGCAACACCGGCGCGCTCATGGCCATGGCCAACTTCCACCTGCGCACCATGCCGGGCATCAGCCGCCCGGCCATTGCCGCGCTCTGGCCGACGCTGCGGGGCGAGAGCATCGTGCTGGACGTCGGGGCGTCCATCGGCGCCACCGCCAAGAGCCTGGTGGAGATGTCCATCATGGGCTCGGCCATGGCGCGGGTGCTGTTCGACCTCGACACCCCCTCGGTGGGCCTGCTCAACATCGGCGTCGAGGACATGAAGGGTGTCGAGGAGGTGCGCGAGGCCGCCCGCATCCTCAAGGACGATGGCGTGCCGGTGAACTACCACGGCTTCGTCGAGGGCAACGACATCGGCGCCGGCACGGTGGACGTGGTGGTGACCGAGGGCTTCGCCGGCAATATCGCGCTGAAGACCGCCGAGGGCACCGCCAAGCAGCTCGCCGCCTACCTGCGCGCCGCCATGGGGCGGACCGTGCGCGCCCGGCTCGGCTATCTTCTGGCCCGCGACGCCTTCCAGGTGCTGAAGGAGAAGATGGACCCGCGCCGCTCCAACGGCGGCGTGTTCCTCGGCCTCAACGGCATCGTCATCAAGAGCCACGGCGGCGCCGACGCGGAGGGCTTCGCGGCGGCCGTGGATCTGGGCTACGACATGGTGCGCCACCAATTGATGGCGCGGATCGAGAAGAGCCTCGTGGACCGCCCGGCGCCGCCCGAGAGCGTGCGCTCCCCGCAGGTTGCCGAGGCGGAAGGAAAAACGTGAGCGGTATCAGGTCCGTCGTCCGGGGGATTGGGTCGTATCTTCCGGAGCGCATCCTCAGCAATGCCGATCTCGCCTGCCGGGTGGAGACGTCGGACGACTGGATCGTCCAGCGCACCGGCATCCGCCAGCGGCACATTGCCGCCGAGGGGGAATACACCTCCCACCTCGCGCTGAAGGCGGCCGAGCGGGCGCTCGCCGACGCCGGATTTGCGGCGCGCGACATCGACCTCATCGTGCTGGCCACCGCGACCCCCGACCAGACCTTTCCCGCCACCGCGGTGACGGTTCAGGCCGAGCTCGGCATCACCCGCGGCGCGGCCTTCGACCTTCAGGCGGTGTGCTCCGGCTTCGTCTTCGCCCTCGCCACCGCCGACGCGCACCTGAAGACCGGCGCCTTCCAGCGGGCGCTGGTGATCGGCGCCGAGACCTTCTCGCGCATCCTCGACTGGGAGGACCGCGGCACCTGCGTGCTGTTCGGCGACGGGGCAGGGGCCATGATCATCGAGGCGGTGCAGGTGGACGACGCCAAGGGCGCCGGCCTCATCACCCACCACTTGCGCTCCGACGGGCGCCACCGTTCCAAGCTCTACGTGGACGGCGGCCCCTCCACCACCGGCACCGCCGGCCACCTGCGCATGGAAGGCCGCGAGGTGTTCAAGCACGCCGTCGGCATGATCACCGACGTGATCGTGGACGCCTTCGCCGCCACCGGCGAGAGCGCCGACAGTATCGCCTGGTTCGTGCCGCATCAGGCCAATCGTCGCATCATCGACGCCAGCGCCCAGAAGCTCGGCATCGCGCCGGAGAAGGTGGTCATCACCGTGGACCTGCACGGCAACACCTCCGCCGCCTCCATTCCCCTGGCGCTGGACGTGGCGGTGAAGGACGGCCGGGTGAAGCGGGGCGATCTCGTGCTGCTCGAGGCCATGGGCGGCGGCTTCACCTGGGGTTCCGCACTTATACGGTGGTAAAGAGGGGCTTAATGGCGTTGACCTTGCAACGGCGCCATGGGTACTTTGCCGTAGCCGAATGTTCGTCGTCGGCAGACGGGTCGCGCGCGAGGTGCCGACGCGGCCGTCATACGGATGAATCTTTTCTGTCTCAAATGGATAGGGACGCGGTGCTGAAGCCCCGAAAGCTTCGTTTTGGGGCGCTGCATTCTTTTTGTGGGGGTTGGACGATCGATGGCTGGTCGGACTGTCACGCGAGCGGATCTGTGTGAGGCCGTCTACCAGCAGGTCGGCCTGTCACGCACCGAATCGGCCGCGCTCGTCGAGCTGGTGCTGAAGGAAATCGCCGATTGCCTCGCCCGCGGCGAGACGGTGAAGCTCTCGTCGTTCGGCTCCTTCGTGGTGCGCGACAA
>JAFIHR010000168.1 GCA_017849325.1 Xanthobacter autotrophicus
ATGGACAAGTTCACCGTACTCGAAGGCGTCGCGGCGCCGCTGAAGCTGGTCAATGTCGATACCGACATGATCATCCCCAAGCAGTATCTGAAGACCATCAAGCGCACCGGCCTCGGCACCGGCCTGTTCTCGGAGATGCGCTACAAGGACGATGGCTCGGAGAATCCCGATTTCGTCCTCAACCAGCCGGCGTATCGCAATTCCAAGGTGCTGGTGGCGGGAGACAATTTCGGCTGCGGCTCGTCCCGCGAGCATGCCCCCTGGGCGCTGCTCGACTTCGGCATCCGCTGCGTGATCTCCACCTCGTTCGCCGACATCTTCTACAACAACTGCTTCAAGAACGGCATTCTGCCCATCGTGGTGTCCCAGGCGGACCTCGACAAGCTGTTCGACGATGCCGAGCGCGGCGCCAACGCCACCCTCACGGTGGACCTGCCGGCCCAGGAGATCCGCGGTCCCGATGGCGGCGTGATCCGCTTCGAGATGGATCCGTTCCGCAAGAAGTGCCTGCTTGAGGGGCTCGACGACATCGGCCTCACTCTGCAGAAGGCCGAGACCATCGGCGCCTACGAGAGCGCCAAGGCGGGCGAGCAGCCCTGGCTCTGACGCCGCGCGTACCTCAGCGATCTTCCCAGGCGGGCGCCGTGCCGAACGGCGCCCGTTTTGTTTTCCGCGCCGCCCCGCTGCCGCGCGGCCGGGGCCGTGACGGCTTTTGCCGGGGCCGAAATGCCGTCATGATGCGGGAATGGGCCGCCGCGATCGGCAGGCTTTTGCAGTGCGGCCATTTAGTTTATATTGCATCTAATTTGCAAATAGCCCCATGCCCGATCGAGTTGGCAGGCGGGGAGGAATTTCGGAGCCATCCATGTTGCCAGGCGGCCGGCGGGTGTTCTTGTCCAGGGCGGCAGCGCTTGTCGCCGCGTGCGCCCTGTGGAGCGCCGCACCGGGAGGCCGGAGCGCGGCCGCCACACCCGATCCGGCGCCGAAGCTCAAGGTGGTGACCACCTTCACCGTGCTGGCCGACATGGCGCAGAACGTGGCCGGCGATGCCGCCATCGTCGAGAGCATCACCAAGCCCGGCGCCGAGATCCACAATTACCAGCCCACGCCCGGCGATATCCTGAAAGCCCAGGATGCGAAGCTCATCCTGTGGAACGGGCTCAATCTCGAGCTGTGGTTCGAGAAGTTCTTCCGCCACCTCGACGGCGTGCCGAGCGTGGTGCTCTCCGATGGCGTCGCCCCCATGGGCATCGCCCAGGGGCCCTACACCGGCAAGCCCAACCCCCATGCCTGGATGTCCGCCGAGGCGGCGCTGATCTACGTGGACAACATCCGCGACGCCCTCGCCGCCCACGACCCGGCCCATGCGGAGGCCTACCGGGCCAATGCCGCGGCCTACAAGGCGAAGATCACCTCGACCGTCGCGCCCATGCGCGCCGCGCTTCAGGCCATTCCGGCGGAGCAGCGCTGGCTCGTCACCAGCGAGGGCGCCTTCAGCTATCTGGCGCGGGATTTCGGCCTGAAGGAGCTCTACCTCTGGCCCATCAACGCGGACCAGCAGGGCACGCCGCAGCAGGTGCGCAAGGTGATCGACGCGGTGCGCGCCAACAAGATTCCGGTGGTGTTCTCCGAGAGCACCGTCTCCACCGCCCCCGCCCAGCAGGTGGCGCGCGAGACCGGGGCGCGCTACGGCGGCGTGCTCTATGTGGATTCGCTGAGCACGCCCGACGGGCCGGTGCCCACCTATCTCGACCTGCTCCGGGTCACCTCCGACACCATCGCCCGCGGCCTCGCCGGCACCGTGCCGGCGCAGAAAGCGGAGGGCGTCCGATGAACGCGCCCGTTCCGCCCCTCGCGGAGAGCCTCGCCGGAGCCGGCGCGGGCCTCAGCGTGCAGCACCTGACCGTCACCTACCGCAATGGCAACACGGCGCTGCGCGACGCCAGCTTCGAGATCCCGCTCGGCACCATCACGGCGCTGGTGGGGGTGAATGGCTCGGGCAAGTCCACTTTGTTCAAGTCCATCATGGGCTTCCTGCACGCCGCGCGCGGCTCCATCTCGATCCTCGGCCTGAGCGTGGCGCAGGCGCTGAAGAAGAACATCGTCGCCTATGTCCCCCAGGCGGAGGAGGTGGACTGGAACTTCCCCGTCCTGGTGGAGGACGTGGTGATGATGGGCCGCTACGGCCACATGAACCTGCTGCGCATCCCCCGCGCCCGCGACAAGGCGGCGGTAGAGGCGGCGCTGTTCCGCGTCGGCATGCTGGATTTCCGCAAGCGGCAGATCGGCGAGCTTTCCGGCGGCCAGAAGAAGCGCGTCTTCCTCGCCCGGGCGCTGGCGCAGGATGCGCGGGTGATCCTCCTCGACGAGCCTTTCACCGGCGTGGACGTGACCACCGAGGAGGCCATCATCGCGCTTCTGAAGGCGCTGCGCGACGAGGGGCGGGTGATGCTGGTCTCCACCCACAATCTCGGCTCGGTGCCGGAATTCTGCGACCGCACCGTGCTGCTCAAGGGCACCGTGCTCGCCTCCGGCCCGACCTCCGAGGTGTTCGTCACCAGGAATCTGGAGCAGGCCTTCGGCGGCGTGCTGCGCCATTTCGTGCTGGACGAGCGGAAGGCGGGCGTGCCCGGCGCGGTGGGCGTCATCACCGACGACGAGCGGCCCCTCGTGCTCTATCACGACAAGCCCGCCGCCAGCGGCGAACGGCCCGAGTGAGGCGGCGATGGCGGACCTGCTGCTGGAGCCCTTCGGCTATTCCTACATGCTCAACGCCATGTGGGTCAGCGCCCTAGTGGGGGCGGTGTGCGCCTTCCTCTCCGCCTTCCTGATGCTGAAGGGCTGGTCGCTGATCGGCGACGCGCTGTCCCATTCCATCGTGCCGGGGGTGGCGGGGGCCTACATGCTGGGCCTGCCCTTCGCGGTGGGCGCGTTCTTCGCCGGGGCGCTGGCGGCAGGTGCCATGCTGTTCCTCAATTCCCGCACCAAGCTGAAGGAGGATGCGGTCATCGGCCTCATCTTCACCGGCTTCTTCGGGCTCGGCCTGTTCATGGTCTCGCTGTCGCCCACCTGGGTGAACATCCAGACCATCGTGCTCGGCAACATCCTCGCCATCACGCCGGAAGACACGCTGCAGCTCGCCCTCATCGGCTTCATCTCGCTGGCGCTGCTGCTCATCTTCTGGAAGGACCTGATGGTCACCTTCTTCGACGAGAGCCATGCGCGCTCCATCGGCCTCCACCCCACCGCGCTGAAGGTGATGTTCTTCACCCTGCTGGCCGCCTGCACGGTGGCCGCGCTGCTGACGGTGGGCGCCTTTCTCGTCATCGCCATGGTGGTGACGCCGGGGGCCACCGCCTATCTCCTCACCGACCGCTTTCCCCGCCTCATCGCGCTGGCGGTGCTGATCGGCGCGGTGACGAGCTTCGTCGGCGCCTATCTCTCCTACTTCCTCGATGGCGCCACGGGCGGGGTCATCGTGGTGCTGCAGACGCTGATCTTCCTTCTCGCCTTCGTCTTCGCCCCCAAGCACGGGCTTCTGGCGGCGCGGCGCAAGGCGGCGCTGGCCCTGAAGGCCGGGGGGCTCGGCGCGCCATGATCGAGACGCTGCTCCTGCCGTTCCGCTTCGACTTCATCCAGAACGCGCTTCTCATCTCGGTGCTGGTGGCGGCGCCCATGGCGCTGCTCTCCTGCTTCCTGGTGCTGAAGGGCTGGTCGCTGATGGGCGATGCGGTCTCCCACGCGGTGCTGCCCGGCGTGGTGCTGGCCCACATGGCCGGGGCGCCCTTGGCGGTGGGCGCCTTCCTCGCCGGCATGACCTGCGCGCTCGCCACCGGCTTCCTGAAGGAGAACAGCCGGGTGAAGGAGGATACCGTGATGGGCGTGGTGTTCTCCGGCATGTTCGGCCTCGGCATCGTGCTCTACACCAAGATCCAGTCGGCGGTGCATCTCGACCACATCCTGTTCGGCGACATGCTGGGGGTGGGGCCGGAGGACATTCTGGAGAGCGGCGTCATCGCGCTGGTGGTGGTGGCGGCCATCGCCGCGAAATGGCGCGACCTGCTGCTCAACGCCTTCGATCCGGCGCAGGCGAAGGCGGTGGGGCTGCCGGTGAAGCTGCTGCACTACGGCCTGCTGGTGCTGCTGTCGCTCACCATCGTGGGAGCGCTGAAGGCGGTGGGCATCATCCTCTCGGTGGCGATGCTGATCGCGCCGGGGGCCATCGCCTTCCTGGTGACGCGGCGCTTCGGCACGATGCTGCTCACCGCCCTTTCGTTGGGGGTGGGCTGCGCGCTGGCCGGCGTCTATGCCTCTTTCTTCCTCGACAGCGCCCCGGCGCCCACCATCGTGCTGCTGATGACGGGGGTGTTCCTCGCCGCGTTCGCCGTCTCGCGGGTGCGCGCGGCGCGGGTGGAGATGCGCGAGGCGTAGGTGGCGGCGGCGATCACGTTCGCAGGATCGCCTTGACGGTCTCCCCCGCGCGGGCGTAACGCCACCGAAGGGCCGCCTCTCCTCCACGGCAGCGGCCATCGCGATGGATCGACACATGACGACGAACCCCGCCCCGGCCGCGCGCCCGGAGAATCCCAATTTTTCCTCGGGCCCCTGCGCCAAGCGTCCCGGCTGGAACCTTCAGGACCTCGCCGACGCGCCGCTCGGCCGCTCGCACCGCGCCAAGATCGGCAAGGCCAAGCTGAAGGAAGCCATCGACCTCACCCGCGAGGTGCTGGAGGTGCCGGCCGACTATCGCATCGGCATCGTGCCGGCCTCCGATACCGGCGCGGTGGAGATGGCGCTGTGGTCGCTGCTCGGCCCGCGGCCGGTGGACCTGCTGGCGTGGGAAAGCTTCGGCGAGGGCTGGGTGACCGACGTGGTGAAGCAGCTCCGGCTCACCGACGCGCGCATCCTGAAGGCCGCCTATGGCGACCTGCCGGACCTGACGCAGGTGGATTTCAGCCACGATGTCGTCTTCACCTGGAACGGCACCACCTCCGGCGTGATGCTGCCCGATGCCGGCTGGATCCCGGCCGACCGTGCCGGCCTCACCATCTGCGACGCCACCTCGGCGGCCTTCGCCCAGGCGCTCGATTTCCCCAAGCTCGACGTGGTCACCTTCTCCTGGCAGAAGGCGCTGGGCGGCGAGGGCGCGCACGGCATGCTCGTGCTGTCGCCGCGTGCGGTGGCGCGCCTGGAGAGCCACACCCCGCCGTGGCCGATGCCCAAGATCTTCCGCCTCACCAAGGGCGGCAAGCTCATGGAAGGCATCTTCGAGGGCGAGACCATCAACACCCCCTCCATGCTCTGCGTGGAGGACTATCTCGACGCGCTGAAGTGGGGCAAGGCGATCGGCGGCTTGCCGGCGCTCCAGGAGCGCTCCAACCGAAATTTCGAGGTGATCGCCCAGTGGGTGGCGCGCACGCCCTGGGTGGATTTCCTCGCCACCGATCCGGTGACGCGCTCCAACACCTCGGTCTGCCTGAAGGTGGTGGATCCCGCCGTCACCGCCTTGCCGCCCGAGGCGCAGGCGACCTTCGCCAAGGCCATCGCCGCGGGCCTCGACAAGGGCGGCGTCGCCTATGACATCGGCTCCTATCGCGATGCCCCTCCGGGCCTGCGCATCTGGTGCGGCGCCACGGTGGAGCGCTCGGACCTCCTGGCCCTGACGCCCTGGCTGGACTGGGCCTTCACCGAGGCCAAGGCGGCGCTGCTGACGACGGCGTGATCATCCCTCGCGGGAGCGCATTCAGTCGCCCCCGTCGAGCGTCGCCCAGCCCTTCGGCCCGCCGGTGGGCGGCAGGCGCCCGCGCTCGCCCTTGGCGCGCAGCATGTGGGCCTTCGCGAGCATGTGCGCGCTCACCGGCGCGGTGAGGAACAGGAACAGGGTGATCAGCAGCTCGTGCACCGAGACCTGCCCCCGGAGCGCCGCGAAATAGACCATGGAGGCGATCAGCAGGGAGCCGATGCCCAGCGTCGTCGCCTTGGTGGGCCCGTGCAGGCGGCGCATCATGTCCGGCAGCTTGGCGAGGCCGAAGGAGCCGACCAGCAGGAAGAAGGCGCCGATGAGGATCAGGCCGGAGACCACCGCCTCCACGAGCACATGCATCGCCGCCTCCTCACTCGATCACGTTGCCGCGCAGCAGGAACTTGCAGAACGCCACGGTGGAGACGAAGCCCACCATGGCGAATAGCAGCGCCGCCTCGAAATACATGGTGGTGCCCAGCGCGATGCCGAGCAGCACGATCAGCGCGATGGCGTTGATCACCAGCGTGTCGAGGGCGAGCACCCGGTCGGTGGCATCGGGCCCGGCGGCCATGCGGTAGAGGTTGAGCAGCACGGCGAGGCCCACCGCGCCGCCGGCGATGGAGGAGGCGATGGCGATCATTCGAAGATCCTCTTCAGCCGCCGCTCGTAGCGGTGCTTGATGGTGGCGACGGTGGCCTCGGGGTCGTGGGTCTCCAGGCAGTGCACCAGGAGGGCGGTGCCGTCGGCGGAGAGGTCGGCGCTGACCGTGCCGGGGGTCATGGTGATGGTGCCGGCGAGCGCGGCGATGGCCTCCGGCGTCACCAGATCGAGGGGCACGGTGACATAGCGCGTGTCGAGGCTGTCGCCGCGCCGGAACAGGATCAAATAGGCCACCTGCACGTTGGAGACGAGGATGTCCCACAGCACGATGGCGGCATATTCCAGGATGGCGAGGGGCGCATAGATGCGCGGCCGGCCCGGCCAGAAGGCGGCGGTGACGGCGGGGATCACCAGGCCGAGGATGAGGCCGAGCACGACGGCGCCGGCTGTCGCCTGATTGGCCAGGAACACCCAGACCAGGGTGATGAGCAGCGTGAGCAGCGGGTGGGGCAGGAGGCGCGCCAGCATGGTCACCGCTCCGGTTCTGCGGTGGCGGAGCGGGAGGCGGCCTCGCCCTCTCGCGCCGTCGTCCCGCCGTCGTGGGCGAAGCGCGTTTCGGGGGCGAGCACGGCGCGCACGTAAGCGGTGCGGTCGAGCGCCTCGACGGCCGTTCCGGCGAGGGTGTGGGTGATCGGCCCGGCCGCCACCGTCCAGCCGACGGTCAGGGCGAGGAGGGCGATCACCGCGATCACCGGAAGGACCGGATGCTCCGCCGCAGGTGACGGAGCGCCCCCGGCCTTGCCGCCGGCCGAGCCTGCGTCCGCTTCGCCTTCCGCCCCGTCGCGGCTGGCCCAGAACAGGACCGAGCCCGCCCGGGCGAAGCCGAGGGTCATGACGAGGCTGGTCACCAGGATCACCGTCCAGATCGCCGGCCAGGACGGCGTGCCCTCCACCGCCTGCAGGATCAACACCTTGCCGAGGAAGCCGGAGAGCGGCGGCAGGCCCACCAGCGCCAGCGCCGCGAGGAAGAACAGGCCGCCGAGCAGGTCCTCCTGCGCCATGGCGGGCGCCGGGGCGAGGCGGTCGGCCATGGCGCCGCGCCTGAGCGCGATGATGCCGGCAAGCAGGAACAGCGCCGCCCCCGCCAGGGTCGAGTGCACGAGATAATAGAGGCCGGCGGTGATCCCCGGCACGTCGAACAGGCCGATGGCGATCAGCAGCGTGCCCATGGAGGCGACGATGGCGAAGGCGGCAAGGTCCCGCAAGGTCCGCGCCCCCAGCAGCCCCACCGCGCCGAAGGCGAGCGTCACCACCGCCGCCGGCAGCACGAAGGGCACCGCCACCTCCGCCAGCGCCCCGGCCTCGGCGCCGAACACGAGGCCGTAGACCCGCAGGATGGCGTAGGTGCCCACCTTGGTCATGATCATGAACATGGCGGCGGCGGGCGCCGACGTGCCCGCATAGGTGGCCGGCAGCCACCAGTGCAGCGGCACCAGCGCCGCCTTGGTGGCGAACACCAGGAACAGCAGCAGCGCGCCGGTCTTCAGGATGGCCTGGTCGGCCGCCGGCACCTGCGGCACCACCACCGCGAGGTGGGCCATGTTGAGGGTGCCGGTGACCGAATAGATCAGCCCCACGCCGATGAGGAAGAGGGTGGAGGCCACGAGGTTGATGGCGACGTACTGGAAGCCCGCCTTCAGCCGCTGCGCCCCGCCGCCGTGCAGCATGAGGCCGTAGGAGGCGATCAGCATCACCTCGAAGAAGACGAACAGGTTGAACACGTCGCCGGTGAGGAAGGCGCCGTTGATGCCCATCAGCTGGAACTGGAACAGCGGGTGGAAATGCCGCCCCCGCCGGTCCCATCCGGCGCTGGCATAGAGCACCACGCAGAGCGCCAGCACGGCGGTAAGCACCAGCATGGTGGCCGAGAGCTTGTCCAGCACCAGCACGATGCCGAAGGGCGCCGGCCAGTCGCCGAGGCGATAGGGAAACGGGCCGCCGGCGGCCGCCTTGTCGTAGAGGAAGAGGCTGACCGCCAGCAGCGCCACGGTGGCGGCGATGGAGGCGAGGCGCTGCGGTCCGAGATGGTGGCGCAGCGCCAGGAGAAGGAAGGCCGCCGTCATGGCCGGAAGGATGACGGGGGCGATGATCCACTGGCTCATGGGCGGCCCCGCGGGGCGGCTTCGCCCTCGGCGCGCCTGCCGGGACCGTCCGGCACCGAGGAGGCGTCGAGGTCCGCCTTGTCGGAGCCGGTTTCCAGGAAGCCGCGCAGCGCCAGCACCACGATCAGCGCCGTCATGCCGAAGGAGATGACGATGGCGGTGAGCACCAGCGCCTGGGGCAGGGGATCGGTGTAGCCCGGCGCGTCGGGTGAGATGATGGGCGGGCGGTCGATGGCGAGCCGGCCCATGGAGAACAGGAAGACGTTCACCGCATAGGACAGGAACGACAGGCCGACGATCACCGGGAAGGTGCGCCCGCGCAGCATCAGATAGATGCCCACGGCGGTGAGGAGGCCGGTGCCGCTGGCGACGAGGATTTCCATGCGCTCAGGCCTCCTGCGGGCGGGCGCCGGCAGGCGCGGGTTCGGGCAGCGGCGCCTTGGGCGGCGGCTCCAGCGGGATGTCCATGGGCGCGGCGCTCTCCGGCGCCGGATCCACCCTCTGCTCGACCCGCGCGAGCTGGCCGAGGGAGAGCAGCATCACCCCCACCACGGTGAGGAAGACGCCGAGATCGAAGGCCATGGCCGAGGCGAGCTCGATGTCGCCTACCACCGGCAGGTGGAAGTGGCCGTGGGCGCTGGTGAGGAAGGGATGGCCGAAGGCGAAGGCGGCCATGCCGGTGAGGCCCGCCACCGCCACGCCCGCGCCGATCATCCCCTGGGCATCGGCCTTCATGCGCTCGGCCGCCCAGGCATAGCCCGAGGCGATGTATTGCATGATGAGGGCGATGGCCACCACGATGCCGGCGATGAAGCCGCCGCCCGGCTCGTTGTGGCCGCGCAGGAAGATGTAGACGCCCACCGTGAGGGTGAGGGGCAGCAGCACGCGGGTCGCCACCACCAGGATGAGGGGATGGGCGTCCTGCGCCTCCTCCTTCGGCCGCTGCGCCTTGAGGCGGCGCACCGCGGCGCTCTTCAGCACCAGGTCGAGCAGCGCGTAGATGGAGATGGCGGCGATGCCGAGCACGATGATCTCGGCGAAGGTGTCGTAGCCGCGGAAGTCCACCAGGATGACGTTCACCACATTGGTGCCGCCGCCGCCGGGCTTGGATTCGGCAAGGTAGTAATCGGCGATGGTCGTCCCGTTGCGGGTCATCACCTGATAGGCGATGCCGGCGACGCCGAGCCCCACCGCCCCGGCCAGCAGCGCATCGCGCCAGCGCACCACCGGGCGCCGCTCGGGCGGGGTCTGCTTCGGCAGAAGGTTGAGGGCGAGCAGCAGCAGGATGGTGGTCACCACGTCCACCGCAATCTGGGTCAGCGCGAGGTCGGGCGCGGAGAACTGCAGGAAGGCGAGGGACACCACGAGGCCGACGATGCTGGTCAGGATCAGCGCGAACAGCCGCTGGGCATGCACGAACAGCACGGCGATGCTGGCCGCCGCCAAGGCGAACCAGGCGGCGAGGCCGGAGAGGCTCACCGGCAGGAGCGGCCGGTTGCCCGCCCCGTGGGAGGCGCTCCAGAAGCCGTAGGCGCCCACCGCCACGATGGCCGAGACCATGATGCCGAGATAGCGCTCCAGCGCCCCGTCGTGCAGCACCGCGAGGAAACGGCGGGCGAAGAACACGCAGCCATTTACCACCGCCTCGAACAGGGCCTTGGCCTCGGGCCGCGGGACGGCGCGGCGCACCTTGTCCACCGGCGCCTGGAGGAGGAACAGCAGGGCGCCGCCGAACAGCGCGATCAGGCTCATGACGAGGGCCGGGGTCACCCCGTGCCAGAGCGCGAGATGGTAGTCGGGCAGCGCGCCGCCCACCACCGCCTGGGCCGTGGTCGCCACCAGCGGCTCCACCAGGGCCGGCACGAGGCCGATGAGGATCACCGGCACCACCAGCAGCGCCACCGGCAGCCACATGCCGGGCGGCGGATCGTGCGGGTGGTGGGGATAATCGTGCCGCTCCGGCCCGAGGAACGTGCCGATGGCGAGCCGCGCCGAATAGGCCACCGAGCAGAGCGCCGCCAGGGTCGCCATCGCCGGGAACAGCCAGGGATTGTCGAGGAAGACGGTGTGGGAGGCTTCCTCCAGCATCATCTCCTTGGAGAGGAAGCCGTTGAAGAACGGCACGCCGGCCATGGAGGC
>JAFIHR010000169.1 GCA_017849325.1 Xanthobacter autotrophicus
GCCGGCCGGATCCGCTCCATCCGGCCCGCCGCCACCCGCGGGCCGCTTCCTCTCCGCTCGTTGATCGAAAGTGGTGGGCGAGGCAGCGGGTATTGCCTTGCCTTTCGTGGCCGCACCTTGTCCCATGGGGCCGCACCACCCATCTGGACGCGGATCTGGAGCCCCGGCGCGGCCGATGGAACCGCATGAGGGCCCCAGCGTCCACGTGACCGCATTTTCTTCTCGCGAGCCGGTAGCCACCTCGCGCGGAAATGCTCTAGAGGCGACGACATGAGTTCCAACACGTCCTTCTTCGGAGACCTTCTCACCTCCATCGCCGACCGGGGACGGGCCCTGCTCGACCGGTCCAGCCGGGTCAGCGGCGCCACCAAGTCGGCCACGCTGGTCGAGCGCTGCCAGGACCTCCTGTCCGGGCGCGGCGAGGCCTCGGGGGTGGCGCTGGCGAGCGATATCCTCGATCGCTACGCCCATATGAAGACCGGCGAGCGCATCGCCTTCTTCGAGGCCCTCGCGGAGACCTTCGGGCCCGACCGCGACCGCCTCGACCAGGCCGTCGAAAGCTATGGCCGCACCGGCTCCGACGCCGCCATGGCGGAGATTCACCGCGCGAGCGAGCCGCGCCGGCAGGAGCTGTTCCGCCGCTTCAACCTCGCGCCCGGGGCGACAGCGCAGCTGGTGCGCATGCGCGAGCACGTGATGGACGCCATGGTGCGGCGGCGCGATCTTGCTCCCGTGGACCGGGATTTCGGCCACCTGTTCTCGTCCTGGTTCAACCGGGGGTTCCTCGTGCTGCGCCGCATCGACTGGTCGTCGCCCGCCAACGTGCTGGAAAAGATCATCCGCTACGAGGCGGTGCACGAGATCCGCGACTGGAACGACCTGCGAGCCCGCATCGATACCCCGGACCGGCGCTGCTACGCCTTCTTCCACCCGGCCCTGGTGGACGAGCCGCTGATCTTCGTCGAAGTGGCGCTGATGAAGGAGACGCCCGGCGCCATCGCCCCCGTGCTCAGCCAGGATCGCGACCATCTCGACCCCGCCAAGGCGACCACGGCGGTGTTCTATTCCATCTCCAACTGCCAGCGCGGGCTCGGCGGCGTGTCGTTCGGCAACTTCCTGATCAAGCAGGTGGTGGAGGAGATCTCCCGCGAGCTGCCGGCGCTCACCACCTTCGTGACGCTCTCGCCGGTGCCCGGCTTCCGGGCGTGGCTCGACGGGGAGCGCGCGACGGAGAGCTCCGCCGTGCTCACCGCCGCCGATCGCGAGGCGCTGAAGGACCTGGACGATCCGGAATGGGCGGAGAAGGAGGAGACGCGCGAGGCGCTGAAGCCGGTGCTCGCCGCCCTCGGCGCCCATTACCTGCTGCTCGCCCGCACCCCGAAGGGCCGGCCGGTGGACACGGTGGCGCGCTTCCATCTCGGCAACGGCGCGCGGCTCGAGCGCATCAACGCCATGGGCGTCCTCTCGGCCAAGGGCATCGCCCAGGCGGCGGGCCTGATGGTGAACTACCGCTACGTGCTCTCGGACATCGAGAAGAACCACGAAGCCTTCGCCGGCAAGGGCGAGGTGGTGGCGAGCTCGGCCGCCAAGAAGCTGCTGCGCGGCGACACCTCCACCCGCGCCCTCGTTCCCACCACCTGACGCGACGCGAGATCGACCATGACCGCTTCCGCCAACCATCTGTTCGGCGCCATCCGCGCCGCCGTGCCGCACCTCGCCAAGCCCCTGGCGCTTCATCCGGACGGCCGCGTGGAGACCTATGGCGACGCCCTCGCCCTCTCCGCCCGGCTGGCCCACCTTCTGGTGGCGCGCGGGGTGAAGCCCGGGGACCGGGTGGCGGTGCAGGTGGAGAAGTCCTGGCCGGCGCTGGCGCTCTATCTCGCGACGGTGCGGGCGGGCGCCGCCTATCTGCCGCTGAACACCGCCTATACGCTGAACGAGGTGGAGTATTTCCTCTCCGACGCCCAGCCCACCGTGTTCGTCTGCCGTCCCGAGATCGCGGCGGACGCGCGGGCGCTGGCGGAAAGGCTCGGCGTGCCCGTGGTGGAGACCCTCGGCAGCCAAGGCGAGGGCTCGCTCACGGACGCCGCGGCTCCCCTGCCCGACAGCTTCGACGACGTGCCGCGCGGGCCGGAGGACCTCGCCGGCATCCTCTACACCTCGGGCACCACCGGGCGCGCCAAGGGCGCCATGCTGTCCCACGACAACCTGCTCTCCAACGCCGTGGTGCTGCGCGACCTGTGGCGCTTCACGGCCGACGACGTGCTGATCCACGCTCTGCCCATCTTCCATACCCACGGGCTGTTCGTGGCCTCCAACATCATCCTGCTGGCCGGCGCCTCGATGATCTATTGCCCGAAGTTCGATGCCCGCGAGGCGATCGGCTACATGGACCGCGCCACCTCGCTGATGGGCGTGCCCACCTTCTACACCCGTCTCCTCGCCGAGGAGGGGCTGACGAAGGAGGCGACCGCCCACATGCGCCTGTTCGTCTCCGGCTCGGCGCCGCTGCTGGCGGAGGCCCACCGCGCCTTTTCCGAGCGCACCGGCCACGCCATCCTGGAGCGCTACGGCATGACCGAGACCGGGATGAACACCTCCAACCCCTATGACGGCGAGCGCATCGCCGGCACGGTGGGCTTCCCCCTGCCCGGCGTCGCGCTGCGCGTCACCGACCCGGAGACCGGCACTCCGCTCGCCAGCGGCGAGATCGGCATGATCGAGGTGGAGGGCCCCAACGTCTTCAAGGGCTACTGGCGCATGCCCGAGAAGACGGCGAGCGAGTTCCGCGACGGCTTCTTCATCACCGGCGACCTCGGCAAGATCGACGCGCAAGGCTATGTGCATATCGTCGGCCGCGGCAAGGATCTGGTGATCACCGGCGGGTTCAACGTCTATCCGAAAGAGGTGGAGACCGAGATCGACCTCCTGCCCGGGGTGCTGGAGAGCGCGGTCATCGGCGCGCCCCATCCCGATTTCGGCGAGGGCGTGACGGCGGTCGTGGTGCCGCTGCCCGGCGCGAGCCTGACCGAGGCGGGCCTCATCGGCGCGCTGGAGACCCGGCTCGCCAAGTTCAAGCTGCCGAAGCGCGTGATCTTCCTGCCGGAGCTGCCGCGCAACACCATGGGCAAGGTGCAGAAGAACCTTCTGCGCGACGCCTACAAGGACATCTACCGCAGCGTCGCCTGAGGCGGGCCCTCAGCGCTGCCCGACCGGCAGCACATCCACCCCCACCGAGAGGATGTGCTCGCCCGAGGCGACGATCACCCCGTCCACCGGCGAGACATCGGCATAGTCGCGGCCGATGGCGAGGATGATGTGGTCGTCCCCCGCGGGGATGTCGTTGGTGGGGTCGAGGCCGATCCAGCCGACGCCCGGGCCGCACCACAGCTCCGCCCAGGCGTGGGTGGCGTCCGCCCCTTCGAGGCGCGCCTGCCCTTCCGGCGGCACGGTGCGCAGATAGCCCGACACGTAGCGCGCCGGCAGGCCGAGGCCGCGCAGGCCGGCGATCATCACCTGGGCGAAGTCCTGGCAGACGCCGCGCCGCGCCTGGAACGCCTCGAGGGGCGGCGTGGAGGCCACCGTGGCGCCGGGCTGGTAGAGGAACTCGGCGTGGATGCGGTGCATCAGCTCCAGGCCCGCATCGAGCACCGGACGGTCGCCGGAGAAGCTCACCGCGGTCCAGTCGGTGATCTCGGCATCGAGGGCGATGGAGCGGCTGGGAAACAGCCCGTGCACCGGCGAGGACGGCCCGAGGTCCGCCGACGCCGCGGCGGTCTCGCGGATGTCGTCGACGCTCAGGGTGGTCAGCGGGTCCGGCAGCTCCAGTGCGTCCACATCCACGCGGCTGCGGGTGGTGATCTGCAGGAAATCGTGCGGCTGGTCGAGCGTCATCCAGGTGAGGCCGTTGCCGAAGAAGTCGGTGCCCTGCTCCATCTCCCCCGGCTCGGGCAGGAGATCGAGCACATGGGCGATGACGCGCTGGTGGCCGGGCCGGTCGGTGGGCGTCATGCGCAGCACCTGGCGGGCGACGCGCACCGGAACGTCGTAGCTGTAGGTGGTGGTCTGGCGCACGTCGTAGAGCATGGGCCGCCTCACAGATTGACCGGCAATGCCAGCTCGGTGGAATGGTCCTGCAGGAAGAAGTGGGCCGCCACCTCGTCCGAGAGCTGCATCAGCGCGTGCTCCATGGCGTCGAACCACACCGGGGCGAAGCTCTCGGCGCTGGAGGCGGCAAGCTCGGCGCGCATGCGGGCGACGAGGCGCTCCCAGGAGGGCGGCGGCGCATCGGGATCGCGCCCCGGCAGCACCCGCAGGTGGGAGGCGAGGCGCTCCACCTGGAAGGCCACCGAGCGCGGGTTCTCCGGATCGAGCAGCACGAGATCGAGCACCGGGCCGCGCGCCTCCATCATCACGTAGCGGGTGCGGTAGGTGATGAGGCTGTCGCAGAATTGCAGCACCGCATCGAGCGAGCCCTGCGGCGCGCCCTCCTCGCCGAAGGTCTGCACCACCCGCAGGGTGCCGATGGAGCGCTCGATGCGCCGGCCGAGCTCCAGGAAGCGCCAGCCGGTGAGGCGGTTCATGTTCTCGCTGGCGAAGCCCGAGAAGGCGGCGATGATGCGCAGCGCCGCATCCGCCCGCTCGTGGGCGTCCGCCTCGGTGGGCGCCGGGGGGACCGGCTCGTTGACGCAGGCTTCGAGGTCCACCAGCGCGCGCCAGGCATCGGGAGAGAAGCGATCGCGGATCACCGACGCCGCCGAGCGCGCCGAGAGCACGAGCTGCGGCAGGGCGCCCGGCACGTCGTGGCGGGTGAGCACGGCGATGGCGTAACGCGCCGGCGTCGCCCGCACGAGGTCGCGCGGCATGGCGCCCCAGACGCCGAGCAGGCCGAGCAGGCGCGAGACCAGAAGCTCGGCATTGGCATCGCCGCCCTCGGCGAGGCGGCCCACCAGCACCCGCGAAAGCCGCAGCGCCGCCTCCGCCCGCTCCAGATAGCGCCCGAGCCAGAAGAGGTTGTCCGCCGCCCGGCTGGGCAGGGTGCCCGAGGAGCGGCGCACCTTCACGTTGTCGGGGCTCGGCAGGAGCGTGGTGGCGGGCACCACGTTGTCCGCCAGCACCCACACGTCGGCGGAGCGGTCGCCCTGCTGCATGGAGACGGCGCGGGCATCAGGCTTCGAAGAGATGCGGCAGAAGCCGCCGGGCATCACCGTCCAGCCCTTGTCGGTGGCGGCGAGGAACACGCGCAGCATGAAGGGGCGCGGCTCCAGCCGGCTGCCGGTCCACACCGGGGTGGTGGAGAGCCGGGCGATATCCTGGCCCACGATGTCCCCGCCGCGCCGCGCCATCAGCGCGGACAGCCGCCGCCGCTCCGGCGCGGAGAGGTCCGCCCCCAGCACCGAGCCGCCACCCGGCAGGCCCGGCACCGGCAGGCCGAAGGCGGGACCCACCACCAGCTCGTCCAGATGCTCCATCACCTGGCTGCGCTCGGCTTCCTGGCCGCACCACCAGGTGGCCACATGGGGCAGCGTCAAAGAGGCGTTCTGCA
Source organism: Xanthobacter autotrophicus (assembly GCA_017849325.1). Classification (GTDB taxonomy): domain Bacteria; phylum Pseudomonadota; class Alphaproteobacteria; order Rhizobiales; family Xanthobacteraceae; genus Xanthobacter; species Xanthobacter autotrophicus_B. Next base: position 5,546 of record JAFIHR010000169.1, read on the forward strand.
GGCGCAGCGCGATGCGCGGCAGGAAGGCGAGCAGCGCCGGCGCCTCCACCAGGCCCGCGCCCAGCGCGTTGGCGAGCGCCACGCCGCCCTGCCGCACCACCTGCACCAGGCCCGGCACGCCGAGCCGCGAGGAGGCGTTCAGCTCCAGCGGATCGACGAAATCCGCATCGAGGCGGCGCAGCAGCACGTCCACCCGCTTGAGGCCGGCCACCGTGCGCACATGCAGGAAGTCGCCGCGCACGGTCAGGTCCTCGCCCTCCACCAGCAGGAAGCCGAGGTAGCGGGCGAGCAGCGCGTGCTCGAAATAGGTCTCGTTGAGGGGGCCGGGGGTGAGCAGGCCGATCCGGCCCTCGCCGGTGCGGTCGAGGCGCTGCAGCGAGGTGCGCATGGCCTGGAAGAAGCCGGCCACCCGCTCCATGCGCAGGGAGCGGGAGACATCGGGCAGCGCGCGGGTGAGCGCCAGGCGGTTCTCCAGCGCGTAGCCGGCGCCGGACGGCGCCTGGGTCCGGTCGGAAATGACCCACCAGCGCCCGTCCGGGGCGCGGCCCACGTCCACCGCATAGAAGCGCAGGAAGCGCCCGCCCTTGGGCTTCACCCCCACCAGCGGGCGCAGGAATTCGGGGCTGCCGGCCACCGCCGCCGCCGGCAGGGCGCCGTCGCTCACCAGCCGCGCGGGGCCGTAGAGATCCTTGAGCACCTCCTCCAAGAGCTCGGCGCGCTGGATGAGGCCGGCGGAGAGCGCATCCCAGTCGCGCTTCTCCATGATGAGCGGGACGTGGCTGAACGCCCAGGGCCGGTTGCGGCCCCCGTCGTCGTCATAGACGCGGTAGTGAACGTCGGAATCCCGCAGGTATCGGTCGGCGGAGGCGAAGCGGCGGGACAGCTCCTCCTCGCCCAGCTCCGCGAGGGCGGCGAGGAAGGGGACCCAGTGGGCGCGGGGATGGCCGTCCGCATCCACCATCTCGTCGCGGACGCCAGGCAAGGTCTGGTAGCCGGCGAGGAGGCTCTCCGCCGCAGCCCGTTCGTACTCCTCGCTGCGTTGCTCCACGCCCGACACCAATCCCATCCTCATGCCGCGGCCCCAAGCGCCGCGGGGCGAAGGCCGTATGGCCCGGCTGCCCCCCTGCGGCGACCTGCGGCCGCCGGCCGATCCCCTCATCGGCCATTGGCATTATGCCCGACCCGGCGGCGGATGCACCCCCGGCCGGTGGACAACCGGGGCAGGCGCGAAAACGCCTCCCCCGGAGCCGGCCGTCACGCGTTCGGCGGACGGCGCAGGTCGAGCGTGGTCGGGAACTCGTTCGGGCCGCACTCGGCCGGAACGTGCATGATGCCCGGCGTGTGCCCGAAGGTCTCGAACCGCGCGAGGCGCCGCGCCTCGGCCTCGTAGGAATTCACCGGGAAGGTCTCGTAGGAGAGGCCGCCCGGATGCGTCACGTAATAGACGCAGCCACCGCGGGAGCGCTCGCTCCAGGTGTCCACCACGTCGAAGGTGAGCGGCGCCTGCACCGGAATGGTGGGGTGCAGGCCCGACCAGGGCTGCCACGCCTTGAAGCGCACGCCGGCCACATAGGTGCCGTTGCGCCCGGTGGGAGCGAGCGGCACGCGGCGGCCGTTGCAGGTGAGGATGTGGCGGGTGGGGTTGAAGCCCTCCACCACCACCTGCAGGCGCTCCACCGACGAGTCCACATAGCGGGCGGTGCCGCCGATGACGCCCTCCTCGCCCAGCACGTGCCAGCATTCGAGCGCCTGGCGGACCTCCAGGTCCACGCCCGCGTGCTGCACCTTGCCGAAGGCCGGGAAGCGGAACTCGTACTGCGCCTTGAACCACTCCGGATCGAAGGCGTAGCCCGCGTCCTTCAGGTCGTCGAGCACGTCCATGAAGTCGGCCCACACATAATGGGGCAGCATGAAGCGGTCGGTGAGGATGGTGCCCCAGCGCACGCAGTCGCCGGTCACCGGCTTGTTCCACAGGCGGGCGACGAGGGCTCGCAGCAGGAGCTGCTGGGCGAGGCTCATGCGCCAGTCCGGCGGCATCTCGAAGCAGCGGAACTCCACGAGGCCGAGCCGCCCGGTGGGGCCGTCCGGCGTATAGAGCTTGTCGATGGAGATTTCCGTGCGGTGGGTGTTGCCCGTCACGTCAACGAGGATGTTGCGCAGCAGGCGGTCCACCAGCCACGGCGGCGGCGGCGCCTCGCCGGAATTCGGCAGCGGGAACTTGGAGAAGGCAATCTCCAGCTCGTAGAGGCTGTCGTGGCGCGCCTCGTCCACCCGCGGGTGCTGCGAGGTCGGGCCGATGAACAGGCCGGAGAACATGTAGGACAGCGAGGGATGGCGCTGCCAGTAGAGCAGCAGGCTCTTCAGCACGTCCGGCCGGCGCAGGAACGGGCTGTCGGCCGGGGTGATGCCGCCCACCACCACGTGGTTGCCGCCGCCGGTGCCGGTGTGGCGGCCGTCCACCATGAACTTCTCGGTGCCGAGGCGGGCGAGCCGCGCCTCCTCATAGAGGATGCGGGTGACGTCCACGCAGCCCTGCCAGGAGGAGGACGGGTGGATGTTCACCTCCAGCACGCCCGGATCGGGGGCGAGGCGGATCAGGTTCAGGCGCGGATCGAAGACCGGCGGATAGCCCTCGATGTGGATCGGCATGTTGAGCTCGATGCACACCTGTTCCAGGGCGGCGACGAGGTCCACATAGTCTTCCAGCGTCTCCAGCGGCGGCAGGAAGATGCACAGGCGCCCGCCGCGCGGCTCGACGCAGAGCGCGGTCCTGGTCTCGGCCGTGGTGATCTGGACGTTGTGCTGCTGCAGATAGCGCCGCACCATGGCCTGGGCGCGCTCGGAGACGCTGTAGCCCTCGGCGCCGTCGCCGTTGGGGCCGCCGGCGCCGAAGCCCGCGCCCTGCCCCGCACCCTGGGAAAGCCCCGGCCCGCCCGGCGCCGCCGGGGTGGCGGAAACGAAGGCCGCCGGCTGGCCGCCATAGCGCTGCGCCAGCTCGGAGGCCGGCGGCAGCGGGCCGCGCGGCTCGAAGGTGTCGCTGGGCACGATGTGCGGATAGCGCGTGGGGGTGAGATAGGGCAGCGATTCCAGCGGCAGGCGGTAGCCCATGGGGCTCTCGCCGGGGATCAGGAACAGGTGGTCGCGGCGGAACTGCCACGCCTCGCTGCGCCACTTCATCCCGTCCTGGGTCATCACCCGGCGCAGCGGCAGAACCGAGCCGGTGGCGGTGCCGAGGCCCTGGTCGAACACCTTGGCGAGCAGGCGGCGCTGCACCGGATCGGCGATGCGCTCGTCGCCGGGATCGATGTTGGTGGGAAGGCTCTGCTCCTTCCAAAGGTAGTAGATGCAGTCCTCATAGCCCGGGACCACGAACTGGGTGTCGATCTCCAGCTTCTGGGCGAGCAGCCTGGCGAAGGCCTCCGCATCCTTGGGGCCGACATTGTGGTTCACGGTCTCGTCGGCGATCAGGTCGGGGCGGGTCCACATGGGCTCGCCGTCCTTGCGCCAGAACAGGTCGAACGACCAGCGCGGCAGCGTCTCGCCGGGATACCACTTGCCCTGGCCGTAGTGCAGGATGCCGCCATCGGCGAAGCGGCCGCGCAGGCGGCGGATGAGATCGTCCGCGCGCACCCGCTTCTGCGGGCCGAGCGCCTCGGTGTTCCATTCCGGCGATTCATAATCGTCGATGGAGACGAAGGTGGGCTCGCCGCCCATGGTCAGGCGCACGTCGCCGCCGAGCAGATCCTCGTCCACCTTGTGGCCGAGGGCGTCGAGGGAGGCCCAGGTCTCCTCGGAGAAGGGCAGCGTCACGCGCGGCGCCTCGGCCACGCGGATGACCTTCATGTCGAAGCCGAACTCGGTGTCCGCCTTCTCCGCCATGCCGGTGATGGGCGCGGCGGAGCGGTAGTGCGGGGTGGCCGCGAGCGGGATGTGGCCCTCGCCGCACAGCAGGCCCGAGGTGGGATCGAGGCCGATCCAGCCGGCGCCGGGCACATAGACCTCGCACCAGGCGTGCAGGTCGGTGAAGTCCACGTCGGTGCCCGAGGGACCGTCCAGGGCCGCCACGTCGGGCTTGAGCTGGATGAGGTAGCCCGACACGAAGCGCGCCGCGAGGCCGAGGTGGCGCAGCACCTGCACCAGCAGCCAGCCCGTGTCGCGGCAGGAGCCGAGCTTCTTGGCGAGGGTCTCGTCCGGGGTCTGGACGCCCGGCTCCATGCGGATCACGTAGCCGATCTCGCGCTGCATGCGCTGGTTGATCTCGACCAGGAAATCCACGATGCGCCGCGGCTCGAGCGAGACCGAGGCGACGAAGCTGTCGAACAGCGCGCCTTCGTGCTCGAGCTCGAGATAGGGCGCAAGCTCGGCCTTCAGGTCGCTCGCATAGGTGAAGGGGAAGTTCTCGGCATATTCCTCGACGAAGAAGTCGAAGGGATTGATCACGTCCAGCTTGGCGAGCAGGTCCACCTCGACCTTGAACTCGGTGACCTTCTCGGGGAACACGATGCGCGCCAGCCAGTTGCCGAACGGATCCTGCTGCCAGTTGATGAAGTGGTCCTTGGGGCTGATCTTCAGCGTATAGTCGGGGATCTCGGTCCGGCTATGCGGCGCCGGGCGCAGACGGATGGTCTGGGGGCCGAGCGCAACGGGACGCTCATAAGTATAGCTCGTGACGTGATGCAGGCTCGCGAGGATAGACATTAGGCACCAGGTCCTGCGGGCCGAACGGCCCAGGGGGATAGGGTGAAAGGTTAGAGAAGCTCTCTATGCGGTTAAAGCGCGACTTTACAGCGACATTTGCATTGATCAGGGGCAAATGCTGAAAATTCGTGCGATTCTGCATCCTTTCTTCAGACTGATGCAGGTTTAGGCGGACTGAGATCCCCGAGAGCGCCCGCCTCCGAAGCCGGCGTGCCGGAGCCTTCCGGCGGCGTCGGCGGCACGCCCGGCGCCTTGCGCTTCTTCTTGCCCCGCTCCTCGAAGCGCTGCAACACCGTATAGAAGGACGGCACGAACAGCACCGCAAGGCAGGTGGAGGCGAGCATGCCCGAGACCACCGCGATACCGATCGACTTGCGCGAGTTGGCGCCCGCCCCGGTGGCGAACACCAGCGGCAGAACGCCCAGAATGAAGGCGAAGGAGGTCATCAGGATGGGGCGGAAGCGCAGCCGCGCCGCCTCCACCGCCGCATCCATGATCTCCATGCCCTCCATGCGTTTCTCGCGGGCGTATTCGACGATGAGGATGGCGTTCTTGGAAGCCAGCGCGATGAGCAGCACCAGGCCGATCTGGGTGTAGAGGTTGTTGGACACCCCCAGTCCGAGCAGCGCCCCGACGGTGCCGAGCAGGGCCAGCGGCACGGCGAGAATCACCGCCAGGGGCAGGATCCAGCTCTCGTACTGGCCGGCCAGCACGAAATAGACCAGCAGGATGGCAAGGCCGAACACGTAGTAGATCTGATTGCCGACCGCCTTCTCCTGATAGGACATGGCGGTCCATTCGAAGCCGGTGCCCGGCGGCAGGGTGCGGTTGGCGATCTGCTCCATGATGTCGAGCGCCTGCCCCGAGGAGAAGCCGGGCGCCGAGCCGCCGACGATGGTGGCCGAGGGATAGAGGTTATACAGCGAGATGATGGGCGGGCCCTGGACCTGCTTCACCTCCACCAGGGTGCCGAGCGGCACCATCTGGCCCTGCGGCGTGCGGATCTTGAGGTTCATGAGGTCGGTGGGCGTGACGCGGTACTTGGACTCGGCCTGCACATAGACCTGGAACACGTTGCCGAACTTGTTGATCTGGGTGACGTAGGTGGAGCCCAGATAGGACGAAATGGTCTGGAACACCTGCCCCACCGTCACCCCGAGGGTCTCCGCCTTCACCCGGTTCACCTCCACGTCGAGCTGCGGGGCCCCGGCGCGGAACGAGGTGGCGACGTGGGTGAGCGCCGACTGGGCGTTGGCGTCGTGCACCAGGGTGTTGGCGATCTGCTGCAACAGCTGGTAGTCGAAATTGCCGTTGCGGATCTGCGGCTGCATGGTGAAGCCGGACGCATTGCCGATGCCCTGGATGGCCGGAGGCACCAGCACGATGAACGAGGCCTGCTCGATCTGCGCCATGGCCGCGTTCAGATTGTCGTAGATCGACTTCAGGTCCTGCCCGGTGGTGGCGTCGCGCACCGACCAGTCCTTCAGCACCACATAGGCGACACCGCCATTGGCCAGCGTCGCGTTGTTGTCCAGCGCCGACATGCCGGTGATGCCGAGCACCGTCTCCACCCCGGGCACCTTGAGGGCGGCGTCGGTGACCTCCTTCATCACCGCGCGGGTGCGGTTCACGTTGGCGCCGTCGGGCAGCTGCGCCGCGATCAGCACATAGCCCTGGTCCTCGATGGGCAGGAAGGAGGTGGGCAGGCGGGTGAGCCCGTATCCGGCAACCGCCATCAGGGCGATGGCCACCAGCGCCATGAGGTGGGAATGATGCACCATCCGGCTGATGAGGCCGGCGTAGGCGTGCTCCGCCCGGTCGTAGAGGGCATTGAAGCCGCGATAGACGACGTTGCGCTTTTCCGGCGGCACCGGCTTGCGCAGCCACAGGGCGCACTGGGTGGGCTTGAGCGTCGCCGCATTGATGGCGGAGATGAAGGCGGTCGCCGCGATCACCAGCGCGAACTGCTTGAACATCTGCCCCGTCAGGCCGGGAATGAACGACGCCGGCAGGAACACCGACATGAGCACCAGGGTGATGCCCACCACCGGCCCGAACAGTTCGTCCATCGCCTTCTCGGCGGCCGGCTGGCCGTCCATGCCCTCCTCGATGTGGCGCGCCACGCCCTCCACGATGACGATGGCGTCGTCCACCACGATGCCGATGGCGAGGATGATGGCGAACAGGGTGGAGAGGTTCACCGTGAAGCCCATGGCGTCCATGGCGGCGAACGCGCCGATGATGGTCACCGGCACGGTGGTGGCGGGCACCAGGGTGGCGCGCCAGTCCTGCAGGAACAGGAGGATCACCACCAGCACCAGCAGCGCCGCCTCGTAGAGCGTCTTGTAAACCTCGTCGATGGAGGCGGTGACGAACAGGGTGGTGTTGAAGGGGATCTGGTATTCGAGGCCCTGCGGGAAGGACTTCTTCAGCTCCTCCATCTTCGCCGAGACGAGATTGGCGACGTCGAGGGCGTTGGCGTTGGGCAGCTGGTAGATGCCGATGCCGGCGGCCGGGGCGTTGTCCTTGGTGAAGTCGCGCGAATAGCTCTGCGCGCCCAGCTCCACCCGGGCGATGTCCCGCACCCGCACGATGCGCCCGCCGTTGGCATTGTCCACCTTGACGATGATGTTCTCATAGTCCGGCGCGTCGTTGAGCCGGCCCTTGATGTTCAAGGTGTATTGGAAGCTCGCCGTGCTGGGCGCGGGGGGAATGCCGAGCTGGCCCGCCGTCACCTCCTGGCTCTGCTGCTGGATGGCGTTGACCACATCCTGCGGCGTGAGCCCCACCGCCTGCATCTTGTCCGGGTCCATCCACACGCGCATGGCGTAGGAGCCGGTGCCGAACACCACCACGTTGCCGACGCCGTCGAGGCGCGCCAGCTCGTTCTGGATGTTGATGATGGCGTAATTGTTCAGATAGAGGCCGTCGAAGGTGGAATCCGGCGAGGTGAGGGTCACGAACTCCAGGATGGAGGTGCCCTTCTGCAGCGTGGTCACGCCCTGCACCTGCACCGCCTGGGGCAGCGACGAGAGGGCAATGGACACCCGGTTCTGCACCAGCACCTGCGCCATGTTCGGATCGGTGCCGATGGCGAAGGTCACCACCAGGGTGTAGGTGCCGTCGGAGGCCGACCAGGACTGCATGTAGAGCATGCCCTCGACGCCGTTCACCTGCTGCTCGATGGGCAAGGCGACGGTGTCGATCAGGGTCTTGGCGGAGGCGCCGGGATAGGTGGTGGTCACCGTCACCGTGGGCGGCACCACGTTGGGGTATTGCGCCACCGGGAGGCGGATCAGCGAGACGAGGCCGATCAGGACGAAGACGAGGGCCAGGACGTTGGAGAGAACCGGCCGCTCGATGAAGAAGCGCGAGATCATGGTCGCTGCCTTTATGCGCGGGGCGGGTCTACTTCGCGGTGGCCTTCGGCGGGGTCGCGGGCTTGGCGGGCGCAGCCGGAGCAGCAGCCGCCGGGAGGGGCGCAGCCTGCGCGGCGCCGGGCGCGGCGGCCGGAGCGGACGCCGGCTGGGGATCCGCGGTGCCCGAAACGGGCGTGATGGCGCCCTTCTGGACCTCCACCTTGCCGCCCGGGACGGCGCGCTGGATGCCTTCGATGATCACCACGTCGCCGTCCTTGAGCCCGCTCTCCACGGCGCGCAGGCCGGTGGGCTGGAGCTGGCCGGTGGTGATCTGCGCCTGCGAGACCACGCCCTCGGCGTTCACCGTCAGCACGTAGGAGCCGAGCTGGTTGGAGCTGATGGCCGCGTCGGGAACCAGCACCGTCGGGGCCGGTGGCCCGAGGGGCACGCGCACCCGGGTGAACAGGCCGGGCAGGAGGGCGGTGTTGGCATTGTCGAAGATGCCGCGCACCGTCAGGGTGCCGAGGTTGGGATCCACCTGCGGCGAGATGTAGTCGAGGTGGCCCTGGTGGGGATAGCCGGTCTCGGTCTGCAGGCCGATCTCCACCGGGATCTTCTCGGGGTTCTCGCGGATGCTCATCAGCGCGCGGCCATCCTTCTGCAGCGCGGCCTTGATGTTCAGCACCTGCTGCTCGCTCACCGAGAACCACACATAGATGGGGTTCACCTCGATGACGCTGGCGAGCTTGGTGGGACCGCCGTAGCCCACCAGCGCGCCCACATCCTGCAGATGGGCGGTGACGACGCCGGTGAAGGGCGCCACCACCTCGGTATAGCCGAGGTTGATCTGGGCGAGCTTCAGGGCCGCGTCGGCATTCTGCACGTTGGCCACCGACTGGTCGCGCTTGGCGCGGGCCTGGTCGAGGGTGGCCTGGGAGGCGAAGTCCTGCTTGGCGAGCTGGGCCTGGCGGTTGTATTCGGCTTCCGCCTGCACCTGCAGCGCCTGGTTCGCCGCCAGCGTCGCCTTGGCCTGCTCCACGTCGGCCTTGTAGGTGTCCTGCTCGATGACGAACAGCACGCTGCCCTTCTGGGCGATCTGGCCGTCCTCGTAATTGATCTTGGTGAGGAAGCCCTGGACCCGGGCGTTGAGGTCCACCGCATTGATGGCGGCGGTGTTGCCGGTGAGCTCCAGGTAGCGCCGCACCGGCTCCACCAGCACGGGGGCGGCCGTCACCTTGGGCGGCGGCGGGGGGACGTAGGTGTTCTGCTCGCCGCAGGCCGCCAGCAGCAGCGCAGCGCCCATGGCCAAGCTTCCGCGCAATCCGACCGAGACCCGGTTCCACCCCAGCATACCATTTCCCCCGATTTGCGCAGGCGCGGCGGATACTAAGCACCACTCCATGACGTGTCCATGAGAGGAATCGGCCCTATTCCAGTGGTGCGGTAGGTTGCAGGGCACCTATGCGGGAAGGCCGGGCGCGGGGCGCGGGCCTTCGTCCGCTGTGCCCCCGGCCGACGGTTTCGCCATCCTCCCGCGCCCGGCGCGGAGCGGTTACCGGCGCGGCGCGGCACACCCGGGCACCCGCCTTGCATTGACATTGCCCCGGCCCATTCATAAGTGTCCGCCTGGAAAGGCGCCCTGTGCGGCGGTCCGAGGCGGTGCGCGCCTGCGCGCGACCTTGCGGCAGGCGCGGAGGGTCTCGTGCCCGGACTTGCTGCCGCCGCATTGCGAGCGTCGATAGAGGCGCTTTTTCCTGGAGGGTCCGGCGGCCGTCTCCGCCCTCCTAGAGACCCGACGGACCGGAACAGAGACGCAATATGTTAGGTGGACTTGCCCGCAAGCTCTTCGGCTCCGCGAACGACCGTCGTGTCAAGGGCTACCGCCCGCGCGTCCAGGCCATCAACGCGCTGGAGTCGGAGCTGGAAGCCCTCTCCGACGATCAGCTGCGCGCCCGCACCGCCGAATTCCGCCAGCAGATCGCCGAGGGCAAGACCACGCTGGACGAGCTTCTCGTCCCCGCCTTCGCCACCGTGCGCGAAGGCGCCAAGCGCGCCCTGGGCATGCGCCATTTCGACGTGCAGCTCATCGGCGGCATGGTGCTCCACGAGGGCGCCATCTCCGAGATGAAAACCGGCGAGGGCAAGACCCTGGTCGCCACCCTGCCGGTCTATCTCAACGCCTTGGCCGGCAAGGGCGTGCATGTGGTGACGGTGAACGACTACCTCGCCAAGCGCGACGCCGAATGGATGGGCCGCCTCTACCGCTTCCTCGGCCTTTCCACCGGCATCATCGTCCACGGCATGGACGACGACGAGCGGCGCGTCGCCTACAATTGCGACGTCACCTACGCCACCAACAACGAGCTCGGCTTCGACTACCTGCGCGACAACATGAAGTATGAGCGCGCCCAGATGGTGCAGCGCCCGCACTTCTACGCCATCGTCGACGAGGTGGACTCCATCCTGGTGGACGAGGCCCGCACCCCGCTCATCATCTCCGGGCCCATGGACGACCGCTCGGAATTCTACAACACCATCGACACCTACATGCCCCGCCTCGCCAAGGACGACTACGAGGTGGACGAGAAGCAGCGCACCGTCACCATGACCGAGGCGGGCATGGAGAAGATGGAGCAGATGCTGGCCGCCGCCGGCCTCTTGAAGTCCGAGAGCCTCTACGACATCGAGAACGTGTCGGTGGTGCATCACGTGAACCAGGCGCTGCGCGCCCACACTTTGTTCCAGCGCGACAAGGACTACATCGTCCGCAACGGCGAGGTGGTGATCATCGACGAGTTCACCGGCCGTATGATGCCGGGCCGGCGCTATTCGGAAGGCCTGCACCAGGCGCTGGAAGCCAAGGAGCACGTCCAGGTCCAGCCGGAGAACCAGACCCTCGCCTCGATCACCTTCCAGAACTACTTCCGCCTCTACGCGAAGCTCGCCGGCATGACCGGCACCGCCGCCACCGAGGCGGCCGAGTTCTCCGACATCTACAAGCTCGAAGTGGTGGAGATCCCCACCAACGTGCAGGTGAAGCGCATCGACGACGACGACGAGGTCTACCGGACGGCCCAGGAGAAGTACAAGGCCATCATCGACCTCATCGCCGAGCGCTATGCCAAGGGCCAGCCGGTCCTGGTGGGCACCACCTCCATCGAGAAGTCGGAGATCCTGGCCGAGCTGATGAAGCAGGCCGGCTTCAAGCAGAAGAACTTCTCCGACGCCGACACCGTGCCGGAGCAGAAGGTGGGCGACCGCACCTTCGCCGTGCTCAACGCCCGCTACCACGAGCAGGAGGCCTATATCGTCTCCCAGGCGGGCGTGCCGGGCGCCATCACCATCGCCACCAACATGGCCGGGCGCGGCACCGACATCAAGCTCGGCGGCTCGGCCGAGATGCGCATCGAGCATGAGCTCGCCGACCTTGAGGACGGCGCCGAGCGGGACGCCGCCGCGGCCCGCATCCATGCCGAGGTCGAGGCGCTGAAGAAGACCGCGCTGGACGCCGGCGGCCTGTTCGTGCTCGGCACCGAGCGCCACGAGAGCCGGCGCATCGACAACCAGCTGCGCGGCCGCTCCGGCCGCCAGGGCGACCCCGGCCACTCCAAATTCTTCCTCTCCCTCGAAGATGACCTGATGCGCATCTTCGGCTCCGACCGGCTCGACGGCATGCTGCAGCGCCTCGGCCTGCAGGAGGGCGAGGCGATCATCCACCCCTGGATCAACAAGGCCCTGGAGAAGGCCCAGCAGAAGGTGGAAGCCCGCAACTACGACATCCGCAAGAACCTGCTCAAATACGACGACGTGCTGAACGACCAGCGCAAGGTGGTGTTCGAGCAGCGCCTGGAGCTGATGAACGACGAGGACGTGGCCGAGACCGTCACGGACATGCGCCACGACGTCATCACCGACCTCGTCGCCAAGCACATCCCCGAGAACGCCTATCCCGAGCAGTGGGACAGCGCGGGGCTGCAGACGGCGGTGCGCGACACCCTCACCCTCGACCTGCCCATCGCCGACTGGGCCAAGGAAGAGGGCATTGCCGGCCCCGAGGTGACCGAGCGCATCATCCAGCGCGCCGACGAGTGGATGGCGGCCAAGACCGGCCAGTACGGGCCGGAGATCATGCGCTACGTGGAGAAGTCCATTCTCCTGCAGACCCTCGACCATCTCTGGCGCGAGCATATCGCCATGCTCGATCACCTGCGCCAGGTGGTGGGCCTGCGCGGCTACGCCCAGCGCGATCCGCTGAACGAGTACAAGTCCGAGGCGTTCAATCTCTTCGCCGCCATGCTGAACCGGCTGCGCGAGCTGGTCACCGGCCAGCTCATGCGGGTGGAGATCGTCGCGCCGCAGCCGCCCGAGATGGAGGAGCTTCCGCCCATGGAGGCCCACCACCTCGACCCGTCCACCGGCGAGGACGAGATGATGAGCGCGGGCGCCGCCCTCGGCATGCGGCCCGATCCCATCTTCTCCGGCGACGTGGCGCTGGCCGAGCGCAACCCGTCCGATCCCTCCACCTGGGGCAAGGTGGGCCGCAACGAGGCCTGCCCCTGCGGCTCGGGCAAGAAATACAAGCACTGCCACGGCCGCATCGCCTGACGGGCCTCTGCCCAGCGCGAGGCTGGCCGGCAGGGCGGGGGAACGCCCGGCGCTGCGCCCCCGCCTCGCCGGGTCTCAGATCAGGCCTGCCGCCACAGGAGCGCGCCATCGGGGGGCGCTGACCTGCGTCCTGACGCGCCGCGCGGTCCGCGCCGGAGGGAACAGGCGAAGACCAGAGTGTCCTGCGTATAGCTCCCCGTCCGCCGGCAAGGGTTGTAGACCGGCCGGGTTCCGATGAGGACCACCGTGTCGAGCCGTCCACGATGGGGCCGGAGACCTCGTATTCCGTCGTTTCCCCCGGGCACTGGGTGGAGAAGATGCGGGCGACCCCCTCATAGGACTTGCCGCTGCGGGAGCCGCGGAACGTGCCGCGGACCAGCTCCGTGCCGGGCCTCACCTTAAGCGGACGCAGATTATCCTTGGGATCGCTCGTAGGCTAACACACGCATGTCGCCGCCGACGACGAGGCGCATGAGCGAACCGTTGTGGCGCCAGCAGGAATGGGCCTACGCCGTGCTGATGCGTGCCCAGCAGGCCGCAGCCAGCGCGAACGCCGTGCGTGAGTTTCCAAGCCCCCTCCCCCTGCCCGTGGAACGCTCGGCCGCTCCGGCCGGCGCGCACGGCTCCAGCAGAAGACGCCGCGCATTTCGCCTACCGCTTTCGTGGGAAATGGGGATTTATAGACGCGGTCTACTTCGAGGCCGGCGCCGCCTCAAGTATTGAAGCCTTTGCAACCCTGCAACCGCAGTCGGGGCGATGGCGCGACCGGCCCCGCGCGGAGCCGGCCGCCTGACGGCGAGAAAGTCCGGACTTGCCTCCACCCCTATTGCGAGAACCCGCTGGTGGGCAGCACCGGCGAGGAGCCGGTCATGCTCGGCGGTTCGGCGAAGGCGCTGCTCACGAGGGTCGAGGAGGAGCCGGGCTTGTGCTCCTTGGCCTCCGCGGCCTGGGGCTTGGGCGCCGGAGCGGCGGCGGGCTTGGCCGTGGTCGCCGGCTTGGCATTCGCCACAGGCTTGGGCGCAGCCTTCGGGGCCGGCTTGGGAGCGGGAGTGCCTGCCGTCGACGCCATCTGCGGCTGGGGCGCGACGCGCAGCTCGTAGGTGCGGGGCACGTCGCCGGCTTCGGTCGGCTTCGGCGCCGGAGCAGGTGCCGCACCCGCAGGGGCTTCGGGCGCAGGCGCGGCATAGGCGACGCTGGTGGCCGCCGGCTCGGGCTGGGGCGCCGGAGCGTCGGAATCGGCCGCGTCGGCCTCGGCGCCCACCGGCGGGCGGGTGGTGTCGGGCATGGTGCCGGGCGCCGGGGCGAAGGCGAGGTTGGTGCGGCCCTCATGCTGCGCCTTCCACTGCGCGAGGAACACCGGATGCATGCCGCCGTCGCTCCCGGTCCGCACCGGCGCCACCGGGGAATTGGGCGCCAGCGCCGCAACCTGCGCCGCGTCGCGGCGATCCTTGGCCGCCACCCGGCTCTCGATCTCCGGCGGCACCTCGTAGGACGGGCAGGACGCATCGGAATCGAACCGCCCGCCGGGCGTGGGCGTCGCGTCGAACACATAGCGCCGGCCGCACACCGCGACCTTCGGCTCCTGCCGGGTGACCTCGAAATGGTCGTTGCCTTCCTTCAAATTCTTCCAGAAGGCCATGTTGGGATTGTTGCGGTAGCGGGCGAGGTTCTTCGGCGTCATGCGGAAGGGATAGGCCTGCACCTGGAAGGAGCGCTGCCCGCCCGCGAAGCTCTCGCGCGCCAAGGAGAAGATCTCGGAGATCTGCTCGTCAGTCATGGCGTAGCAGCCGGCGGAGGAGCAGTCGCCGTGCACCATGAGGAACTCGCCGGTGCGCCCGTAGGAGCGGTCGAAGGCGTTGGGGAAACCGAGGTTGAAGGACAGATAATAATTGGAATTGGGATTCATCTGCCCGGGGGTGATGTTGTAGAAGCCTTCGGGCGCCTGCCGGTCGCCCATCTTCACCTTGGGGCCGAGCTCGCCGGACCAGCGGCAGATGGGGTAGGTCTTCAGCAGCGCATACTGGCCTTCGCTGTTGACCTTCCACACCTCGAGCTCCGCCTCCTTCTTGAAGATGCGGACCAGGATCGGGCTGTCCGCCGCCATGCCCTTGTTGGACATGAGCGAGAGCATCTCGGGCGGCAGCGGCTTGTTCGCCCGGCGCGCCACGTCGTCGGTCTGGTTGCAGGCGGCAAGGGCGAGCGCGGCCACGGCAGCCAGTCCGGCCGCTCTGGCGCGTGACAGGATTGTCAGTCTCGGACGGCTCAACGCAGGACTCCTGAATCCGTACCGGGCAGGGTAAGCGACCATCCTGAACGACCCATCCTTCACGGCCGGTTACCGCCCCCGCCCACCGGCGCGATCGCCGGTCCAAGGACGGCCCGCGCCGCGCGAATTAAGGCGCTGGAACGGGCTTACGCAACTTCCCGCGGTTCAAAGGAAGGGGCAATTGCGGCCAAGATGAGATGGTTCCCGCCGCATGCCACGCCCGGCCGGCGCGGGAACGGTACTCGATTGCAGCCTCGGGCACGACGCGGCGCGGGGGAGCCCGCAGGCGCCCGCCCGTTTACCATAGGCCGGGAAATCGGCCCATTCGGCGGTCAGAGCGAGCGGCCGATGGCGAGGAACTTCTCGCGCCGCGCCTTCCGGAGCTCGCCGGGCGAGAGGCCGGCGAGGCTCGAAAGCGCATCGGCGATGGCTTCTCCGGTCCCGGCGATCACCGCCTCCGGATCGCGATGGGCGCCGCCGGAGGGCTCCTTCACGATGGAATCGATGATGCCGAACTTGAGCAGATCCTGCGCCGTGATCTTCATGTTGGTGGCGGCGTCCTGGGCCTTGGCGGTATCGCGCCACAGGATGGAAGCCGCGCCCTCCGGCGAGATCACGCTGTAGATGGCGTGCTCCAGCATCAGCACCTTGTTGGCGGTGGCGAGCGCGATGGCGCCGCCCGAGCCGCCCTCGCCGATGATCACCGCCACGTTGGGTGCGCTCAGCGACAGGCAGGCATCGGTGGAGCGGGCGATGGCCTCGGCCTGGCCGCGCTCCTCGGCGCCGATGCCCGGATAGGCGCCGGCGGTATCCACCAGCGCGATCATCGGCACCTCGAAGCGGTCCGCCAGCTCCATCAGCCGTACCGCCTTGCGGTAGCCTTCGGGCCGCGCCATGCCGAAATTGTGCCGGATGCGGGTCTCAGTCGAGGAGCCCTTCTCGTGGCCGAGCACGCACACCGCCTCGCCGCGGAAGCGGGCGAAGCCGCCGATGATGGCCTCGTCCTCGCCGAACTTGCGGTCGCCCGCCAGCGGCGTGAAATCCTCGAACAGGCCCTTGGCGTAATCTGCGAAATGCGGGCGCTGCGGATGGCGCGCCACCAGCGTCTTCTGCCAGGGGGAGAGATTGGCGTAGAGCGCCGTGAGCGCCTCGGACGCCTTGATCTCCAGGCGCTGCACTTCGTCGGAGATGGCAACGCCGTCCCCCGATGCCGACAGCGCGCGCAATTCCTCCACCTTGGCCTCAAGCTCGGCCACAGGCTTCTCGAAGTCGAGATAGCTGCGCATTGGGATCCGTCTGTTGAGGAGGGGCGAAAAGGCGCCCCTCCGACGCGCCCGGAAGCTGCCCGCCACAGCGCGGCGAGTCAAGCCCGCCCCCGGCCGGGCCGGATGGGAGATTCCGGGGCATTTTTGCGGGTTCTTGAGGCTCGGCTGCAACATCCGGGGGCCTACGGCGTTATTTCATCACCAGTCCATGGAGGTCACGATGGCCAACGACGCGAAGACCAAGGGCAAGGCGTATCCCGCCGGTGCCGTGGTCGAGGGGCGCGACCACCCCCTGCCGCCCGCCGAGGGCATTGATTTCCCTGCCGCCGGACCGCACGCCCGCGACAGGCTGACGGACGCGGAGAAGACGCCGGGCGCGGGCACCCTCGCCAATCCGAAGAAGCCGCGGGAAACCGACGCCACCGGCGGATAGGCCGGCACCTCTCCTGTCAGGGGGAAGGGGTGGCGCGGCGCGGCGGCAGGACGCGGAAAGGTTCCCTGCGTACGCGCCTCTGGCGCCGTCCGGTTGCCCCTTCTCGGGCCGATGCTCCGGTCCCGCCCCTCGATTGGAGCGGGGTGGCGCGGCGGCGGGCACCCCCCGCGGCCGTGCCGCCCGCGCGTGCGACGCACCAACGCCCTTGTTCGGAGGGGGATGCGGAGGCTATTGGTGAACCCGGTATTCCCCGAGAGGCACCTTGACCGATGCGCGCGCTGCTGGACGTGGTTCTGATCGTTCTGAATTTTTATGTGTGGCTGCTCATTGCGGCCGCGGTGCTGTCGTGGCTCGTCGCCTTCAATGTGGTGAACCCCTACAACAGCTTCGTGCGCACGGTGGGCGACTTCCTCTACCGCATCACCGAGCCGGTGCTGGCGCCGATCCGCTCCATCATGCCCAACCTGGGCGGGCTCGACATCTCGCCCATGGTGCTGATCCTGATCATCTTCTTCATCCAGCGGGTGATCGGCCTCTACATCTACCCCAACGTGTTCTGACGCCTTGGCCTTCTGGCGGATCACCGCGGCCGGCGTCGAGCTTGCCGTGCGCGTGACGCCCAAGGGCGGACGCGACGGGATCGACGGCCCGGCCACCCTGTCCGACGGGCGCGAGGTGCTGAAGGTGCGGGTGCGCGCGGCGCCGGAGGATGGCGCCGCCAATGCCGCCGTCGCCAAACTCCTGGCTCAGGCGGCGGGGGTTTCCGCCTCCAAGGTGACGCTGGCCGCGGGGGCGACGGCGCGGCTCAAGACCTTCCGCATCGAAGGCGAGGGCGAGGCCCTCGCGTCCGCGCTCAAGGCCAGCGCCGGCGGCTGACCGCCGCGCTTCAGATGCTGTCGATCATGCCACCGTCCACCCGGACCATGCCGCCGGTGACATAGGACGCCTTCTCGCTGGCGAGGAAAGTCACCACGTCGGCATATTCCTCCACCCGCCCGTAGCGGCCCATGGGAATGGCCGCGCGGCTGCGCGCCTCCACCGCCTCGACGGCGATGCCCTCCCGCTCGGAGGCGGAGCGGTCGAGGAAGGCGACGCGCTCGGTGGCGATGCGGCCGGGCACCACCACGTTCACCGTCACCCCGTCCTTTGCGACCTCGCGGGCCAGCGTCTTCGCCCAGCCCACCAGCGACAGGCGCAGGGAATTGGACAAAGCAAGGTTGGGGATGGGCGCCACCACGCCGGACGAGCTGGAGGTGATGATCCGCCCCCAGCCGCGCTCGCGCATGCCGGGCAGCACGTGGTCGGTCAGCGCGATGACGGACAGCACCATGGCGCGGAAGCTCTTCTCCCACACCTCCACCGGCTGTCCGGCGGCGGGCGACGGCGGCGGGCCGCCGGTGTTGGCGATGAGGATGTCCACCGGGCCGAGCGCCTCCTCCACCTGGGCCACCCTCTCGGGGATGACGGACAGGTCGGCGAGGTCCCACGACAGCGGGAAAGCGGCGCCGCCCAGCGCATCCACCGATTGGGCAAGGCCGGCGAGCGCCTCGGCGCGGCGCCCGGCCAGCGCCACCCGCGCCCCCTCCCGCGCCAGGGCCTGGGCGATGGCGCCGCCGAGCCCGCCGCTGGCGCCGAGGACCAAAGCGGTGCGCCCTTCAAGACCGAGATTCATGAGCTTCTCCCTCCCCGCCCTCAGAGCCTGCCGAGACCCTCGGCCCGCGCATCGAAGCGGGCGAGGCGCGCGAGCAGGAAATCCACCTCGGCGCGGCCGGCCGCCGAGAGGCCGGCGCCGGGCTTGCGCTGGGCATCGCTGGAAATGAGCCCGCGCGCCTTGAGCACATATTTGCGCACCGCGAGCCCCACCCCCTGCTGCTGCTCGTAGCGCACCAGCGGCAGGTGGGCGTCGAACAGGTCGTGGGCCTCGGCGCGCCGGCCGTCCTTCTGAAGCCGCACCACGTCCACCAGCATCTCGGGGAAGGCGTAGCCGGTCATCGCCCCGTCGGCGCCGCGCTCCATCTCGAAGTCGAGGAACAGCGCACCGTTGCCGGTGAGGATGGAGAGCGGGCGCAGGCTGCCCTCGTTCTGGAAGGCGCGCAGGGCCGAGATCTTCTCCAGGCCCGGCCAGTCCTCGTGCTTCAGCATCACGCAGGAGGCGTTCTCCTCGACGATGCGCCGGATCACGCCGGGGGTCATCCGCACCGTGAGGGTGAGCGGATAATCCTGCAGCACGAAGGGGATATCCGGCCCCACGGCCTCCACCGCCTGGCGGAAATAGGCGGTGATCTCGTCATCGGTGCGCAGGTGCGGCTGCGGAGCGATCATGACGCCGGCGGCGCCCTTCTCCGTCGCCGCGCGGGCCAGCGCGCGCATGGCGGCGAAGCCCGGCGCGGAGACGCCCACCACCACCGGCAGGTCGCCCATGCCGGCGATGAAGCGCGCGGCGACGGCAAGCGATTCGGCCGCCTCCAGCTTGGGCGCCTCGCCCATGATGCCGAGCACGGTGAGGCCCGTGGACCCGCAGCCGTGATAGGCGGCGCACAGCCGGTCGATGGAGGCCTCGTCGATGCGCCCATCCTCCAGGAAGGGGGTGGGCGCGATGGGAAAGACGCCCGCGGCGTCCGGGGTAAGAAGCATGGCGCGGCTCCGGCGGGCTGGCAGGGGGCAGGCAGGGCGGCGGATCGGATGGGGCGGAGCGCCCCGCTCCAGCAATATCCCAAGGCGGGGCCGATCCCAAGGCACAGCGGCGGGAACGGCCGGACGGCGCGCCCGCGCGGCACGGGCAAAGCACCCCCGGGACAAGGCCGCCGCGGGCGGCCTGCCCGCTATCCCCGCTTCCCGCCCCTGTGGAAAACCGCTCGGGGGATGACTGCGCCGCGCACCCCTCACGCGAAAAAGAGGCGCTGCTGCCCCGCCCGCGATCTGCTAAACGAGATGCCCCGGCTCCAACCCTCAGGCACCATGCTCGACCTTTCCGACAAGGGCGATCTCGGCCCGGCCTACCGCCAAGCCCCGCACAATGTGGAGGCGGAGCAGGCCCTGCTCGGCGCCATCATGGTCAACAACGAGGCGTTCTACCGGGTCTCCGACTTCCTGGAGCCGCGCCACTTCTTCGAGCCCATCCACGCCAAGATCTTCGAATTGTCGGGCGCGCTCATCCGCGCCGGCAAGCTCGCCACCCCGGTGACGCTGAAGACCTTCCTGCCCGCCGACCTGGATGTCGCCGGCCTCACCGGCCCGCAATATCTCGCGCGCCTCGCCGCCGAGGCGACCACCGTGATCAACTCGGAGGATTACGGGCGCACCATCTACGACCTCTCGGTGCGGCGCGACCTGATCCGCATCGGCGAGGAGATCGTCAACGAAGCCTATGACGCCCCGGTGGATTCCACCCCGCAGGAGCAGATCGAGGAGGCCGAGAAGCGGCTCTACGAGATCGCCGAGACGGGGCGCTACGACGGCGGCTTCCTGCGCTTCGGCGAGGCGCTGCGCGAGGCGGTGGACATGGCGTCCCGCGCCTTCCAGCGCGAAGGGCACCTTTCCGGCATCGCCTCCGGGCTCGACGATCTCGACCACCAGATGGGCGGCCTCCAGCCCTCCGACCTCGTGATCCTCGCCGGCCGCCCGGGCATGGGCAAGACGGCGCTCGCCACCAACATCGCCTATCACATCGCCGAGAGCTATCGCGGCGAGACCCGCGCCGACGGCTCCATCGAAACGGTGAACGGCGGCATCGTCGGCTTCTTCTCGCTGGAAATGTCGGCCGAGCAGCTCGCCACCCGCATCCTCTCCGAGCAGACCGAGATCCCGTCCTACAAGGTGCGCCGCGGCGACATCTCGGAAACGGAGTTCTCCAAGCTCGCCGCCGCCGCCCAGACCATGCAGGTGATCCCGCTCTATATCGACGACACCGGCGGCATCTCCATCGCCCAGCTCGTCGCCCGCGCGCGGCGGCTGAAGCGCCAGCGCGGCCTCGACTTCATGGTGGTGGACTATCTCCAGCTCCTGTCCGGCTCCTCCAAGAAGGCGTCCGAAGGCCGGGTGCAGGAGGTGACCGAGATCACCACCGGCCTGAAGGCGCTGGCCAAGGAATTGCATGTGCCGATCCTGGCGCTGTCGCAATTGTCGCGTCAGGTGGAATCGCGCGAGGACAAGCGCCCGCAGCTCTCGGACCTGCGCGAATCCGGCTCCATCGAGCAGGACGCGGACGTGGTGATGTTCGTGTTCCGCGAGGAATATTATCTTAAGAACCGCGAGCCCAAGCAGGGCACCGAGGAGTGGTTCAAGTGGGAGATCGAGATGAAGGCGGCCGAGAACACGGCTGAGGTCATCATCGGCAAGCAGCGTCACGGGCCCACCGGCACGGTGAAGGTGCATTTCGAGCCGCAGTTCACCCGTTTCGCCAATCTGGCGCGGGAAGAGCGGATGCCGGAGCGCCGCTGATGATGCACGGCATCAGCCCGGAAGAGAGCGCGCTGCGCGAAGCCCCCTCCATCCTCACCATCGACCTCTCCGCCCTCGCCGAGAACTGGCGCACCCTCTCACGCAAGATCGGGCGCAGCGAATGCGCCGCGGTGGTGAAGGCCAGCGCCTACGGCCTCGGCATCGAGCGGGTGGCCCCGGCCCTGTGGAACGCCGGGGCCGAGACCTTCTTCGTCGCGCATCTGTCCGAAGGCGTGCGGCTGCGCGAGATCCTGCCGCAGGCGGTGATCTATGTGCTGAACGGCCTCTTGCCCGGCACCGCGCCCACTTTCGCCCGCTCCCAGCTGCGCCCGGCGCTGGGCTCGACGCCCGAGATCGCTGAATGGAGCGATTTCTGCGCCGCCGAGAAGGTGGACCTGCCGGCCGCCATCCACCTCGACACCGGCATGCATCGCCTCGGCCTCTCGGTGGACGAGACGCTGCGCCTCGCCGACACCCGCCGCCTGCTCGCCTTCACGCCCTCGCTCATGATGAGCCACCTCGCCTGCGCCGACGAGAAGGGCAATCCGGCCACCGAGCGCCAGCTCGCCGTCTTCACCGACCTGGTGCGGCGCTTTCCCGATGTGCCGGCGTCGCTGGCCAATTCGGCGGGCACCATGACCGGGCAGGACTATCATTTCGACCTGGTGCGGCCGGGCATCGCCCTTTATGGCGGCGCGCCCATCGGTGGGGGGCAGGCGCTCAATCCGGTGGTGAAGCTGCAGGCGCGGGTGATCCAGGTGCTCACCGCCGAGCGCGGCGAGGGCGTGGGCTATGGCGGCGCCGAGCACACAAGGCGGGAGACCCGCATCGCCACCCTGTCGCTCGGCTATGCCGACGGCGTGTTCCGCTCGGTGGGCTCCAGCGATGCGCGCCCCGGCGCGGCGGCCATCATCGCCGGGCGGCGCTGCCCGCTGATCGGCCGCGTCTCCATGGACCTCATGAGCGTGGACGTCACCGAGCTGCCCGAGGGCGCGGTGGAGCGCGGCGACCTTGCCACCCTCATCGGCGACGGCATCACGCTGGATGCGTTCGCCGCCGTGGCCGGGACCATTTCCTACGAGATCCTCACCTCCCTTGGCCATCGCCACCTGCGCCGCTATCTCGGCGGCTGAGGGCGCGCGGGCCCCTGGCCCCTCCCCGGCCGGACTCCCGATACGCGGGCGTCGCGCGGCCGCCATCATCGCCACGTATAGATGGAAGCCCGGTCCGAACCGGATGCCGCCTCGATCAGGGGCGGACAGACTCTGACAAGCGGGTCGCGCGCAGAAGAGCGGCCACCCCCGCGGGCCATCCCCGGCCCGCCTTCCTGGAGAGGACGCCCATGTCTGAACCCCTCGCCCTGTCGCTGGATCAGCGCCGCTTCGTGTCGCGGATGGTGCGCACCGGCCGGTTTGCCAGTTCCGGCGCGGTGATCGGCGCGGCCCTCGCCCTTCTGGAGCAGCAGGAAGACGCCCGCCTCGCCCAGCTCGAAGCGGTGCATGCCGCCCTCGCCGACGTGGCCGAGGCCATCGGCGCCAGCAACAACGCCGACCCCCTCGCCGAGATCGAGCGGCTCATGACCGCCGAGCTCATGCGCGAGGAGCCGCTGCGCAAGGCGGGGTGATCCGGCGCGCCCGGCGGCCTCCGGACGCGCCGCGCGACGGGCTCAGCCGTGGCTCGCCATGGCATTGGCGAACCGCGTCGCTTCCGCCGCGAGCCGGGCGGGAAGATCCTCGCGGCGAACCACCCGGGGATTGAGGTGGTAGCGCCGCTCGATCGGATCCCAATCGAGGCGGATGAAGACGTTCGGATCCTCGGTCGGCATGAGAATGTAGGCCGGCATCCGCGATAAGGCCGCCTCGGTCACCACGCTCTCGGCGGCCTCGGCGCTGCGTTTGGTCGGTTTCTTCGCCATCTTTTCCCCCTCCGTCGTCCTGCGAGCCTCGACGGGCCCGTGATCAGAAGCCGTTGCGCTGCACCGCCTGGCCGATTTCCGACGCCAGGAACGAGTTGGCCGCCGCCATCTGAAGATTGCGCGTGCCGCTCTCGATCGGGCCGAAGGTCAGAATCAGGTCGTGAATCCGGTTCCGGCTGGTGGAAAACATTGGGCTGCCCGGATTCACATAGGCCTCCGCAATGCGCCAGGAGGGCGAAACCTGCCCGTTGGTCAGAAGCTCGAACTTGACCTCATGGCTCAGCGCGCTCTTCACCGTTCCGCCGGCGCTGGCCGGGACGCTCACCGCACCCGTCGCGACGGACACCGCCTGGTTGGTCAGCCAGTTCTTGAGCTTTAGATCGCTGGTGACGAGGAGAGAGCCGGGTGGCGCATCGGGCCGCGACGCGGGATCGCAGGGGCCGAGGGCATAGAGCTCCTGCACCTTGAAGAAGTAATTCATCTTATCGGTGCGCGTGGCGCCGAGGGTGCCGCCGACGCCGCTGGCGAGGACGAAGGTGGACGGCGCCACCAGCGGGTCGATCCAATTACCCGTCACGTTGGCGCTCGAACGCTCCTCGACCGTCAGGGTCAGCGCCACCAGCACGCCCCAGCCGTCGAACCAGGTGGTGAGCCGCTTCCCGTTCTGGAGCCGCGCGGTCTCCTCATCCATCTGCCGCAGATAGACGACCGCATTGCGCAGTTCGCAGAAGATGCTCTCGGTGATGGCGTTGACGAGGAGATGGCTTCCGCCGGCGGTCGCCGGGAACTCCTCCAGATCGGGAGCCACGGTTCCGCATCCGCCCAATGCCAGACCCAGACCGAGCGACAGCGCCCGCCATGACGCACCCCCCATGCCAGCCTCCCCAAGCAGGTTCACGGGGGAATCTACGTTCCCGCCCTATTTGATTGTAATTTTATGATAATACAATTTTAAGTATTTTGGCGCCTGTACCAAATCGGCAACAATCGGTCCGTGCGGTCGGCGGCGGAGTTGCACCCCTGCGCTCCGCCTTGGGACCGCCCATGGACAGCATCCCCGCCCGTCCGGCATGAATAGGTTCCAGCGCTCGTGCGAGTCGCGCGAGCGGGCAAGGCTCCCGGACGCCCATGGCCAAGCGCGATACCAGCTTCATCTGCCAGTCCTGCGGCGCGGTCTATGCGCGCTGGCAGGGCAAGTGCGAGGC